>DASPNR010000011.1 GCA_035626395.1 Candidatus Limnocylindrales bacterium
AGCAGGTCGCTGCCCGAGGAGTTGATGTTGCGCGCGAACTCGATCTGCTTGGGCGTCAGCGTGCCGGGCGCGTTCTCGGCCAGCTGCTGCGACAGGATCAGGATCGAGTTCAGCGGCGTGCGCAGCTCGTGCGACATGTTGGCCAAGAACTCGGACTTGTACTTCGAGGTGAGCGCGAGCTCGGTGGCCTTCTCTTCCAGCGCGCGGCGGGCCTGCTCGATTTCCTGGTTCTTGCGCTCCACTTCGACGTTACGTTCGGCAAGCTGCTGCGCCTTGAGCTCGAGCTGCTCGTTTGTGGTCTGGAGCTCGGACTGCTGCGCCTGCAGCTCGGCGGCGAGCTGCTGCGACTGCTTCAACAGGCCTTCCGTCTGCATCGTCGCTTCGATCGAGTTCAGCACGATGCCGATCGAGGCGGTGAGCTGCTCGAGGAAGGTGATCTGCAGGTCGGTGAAGCTGGACATCGAGGCGAGCTCGATGACCGCCTTCACCTGGCCTTCGAACAGCACGGGCAGCACGATCACATTCTGCGGCAGGATGCGGAACAGCGCCGACCCCACGGGCACGACGTTGTTGGGCACGTCGCTGAGCAGGATGCGGCGGCGGTCGACGGCGCACTGGCCGATCAGGCCGTGACCCAGCTGGATCTCCTCCGGATGGCCGGCGTTCGCATCGTCGGCGTAGGCCGAGAGCAGCCGCAGCCGCGGCATCTCGTCGCCTTCCATCTGGTAGATGACGCCCTGGTTCGCATTGACCAGCGGGGTCAGCTCCGACAGCAGCAGGCGGCCGACGGTGGCGAGGTCGCGCTGGCCCTGAAGCATGTTGGTGAACCGCGCGAGGTTGGTCTTCAGCCAGTCCTGCTCGGTGTTGCGGTCCGTGGTCAGGCGCAGATTGTCGATCATCGTGTTGATGTTGTCTTTGAGCTCGGCGACCTCGCCGCGCGCATCGACCTGGATCGACCGGGTCAAGTCGCCCTTGGTGACGGCGGTCGCCACCTCGGCGATCGCGCGCACCTGGGTGGTCAGGTTCGCGGCCAGCAGGTTCACGTTGCCGGTCAGGTCCTTCCAGGTGCCGGCGGCGCCGGGCACGTTCGCTTGGCCGCCGAGGCGGCCTTCGACGCCGACCTCGCGTGCGACGGTCGTCACCTGATCGGCAAAGGTCGCCAGCGTGTCGGTCATGTTGTTGATGGTCTCGGCCAAGGCCGCGACCTCGCCCTTCGACTTCACCGTCAGGTTCTGCTTGAGGTCGCCGTTGGCGACCGCGGTCACCACCTTGACGATGCCGCGCACCTGCTCGGTCAGGTTGGCCGCCATGACGTTGACGTTGTCGGTGAGATCCTTCCACGTGCCGGCCACGCCAGGCACCTTGGCCTGGCCGCCGAGCTTGCCTTCGGTTCCCACTTCGCGGGCCACGCGCGTCACTTCGGCGGCGAAAGCGTTGAGCTGATCCACCATCGTGTTGATGGTGAGCTTGAGTTCGAGAATCTCGCCTTTGACGTCGACGGTGATCTTTCGCGAAAGGTCGCCGCGCGCCACGGCGGTGGTCACCTCGGCGATGTTCCGGACCTGCGTGGTCAGGTTGGCGGCAAGCAGGTTGACGTTGTCGGTGAGGTCCTTCCAGGTGCCCGCTACACCGGAGACCACGGCCTGACCGCCGAGCTTGCCGTCGGTTCCCACCTCTCGGGCGACACGCGTCACTTCGGCGGCGAAGGAGCGCAGCTGCTCGACCATGCGGTTGAGCGTCTCCTTGAGGTTGAGCAGCTCGCCGCGCACGTCGACGGTGATCTTCTTGGACAGGTCGCCGTTGGCGATGGCGGTTGCCACTTCGGCGATGTTTCGAACCTGCGCAGTCAGGTTCGAGGCCATCGAGTTCACCGAATCGGTCAGGTCCTTCCAGGTGCCGGCCACTCCGGGCACCTGCGCCTGACCGCCGAGCTTGCCCTCGGTTCCGACCTCGCGCGCCACGCGCGTGACTTCGCCGGCGAACGCGTTGAGCTGGTCCACCATGGTGTTGATGGTGTTCTTGAGCTCGAGGATCTCTCCCGAGACGTTGACCGTGATCTTGCGGCTGAGGTCGCCACGCGCCACGGCCGTGGTCACCTCGGCGATGTTTCGCACCTGGGCCGTCAGGTTCGCGGCCATGAAGTTGACGTTGTCGGTCAGGCCCTTCCAGGTTCCGGCCACACCGGGCACCTGCGCCTGGCCGCCGAGCTTGCCTTCGGTTCCGACCTCGCGCGCCACGCGCGTCACTTCGGAGGCGAACGCGTTGAGCTGGTCGACCATCGTGTTGAGCGTGTTCTTGAGCTCGAGGATCTCGCCCGACACGTCCACGGTGATCTTCTTGGAGAGGTCGCCGTTGGCGATGGCGGTGGCGACCTCGGCGATGTTTCGAACCTGCGCCGTCAGGTTGGACGCCATGAAATTGACGGAGTCCGTCAGGTCCTTCCAGGTTCCTCCCACGCCCGGCACGACGGCCTGTCCGCCGAGGCGTCCTTCGGTTCCGACCTCGCGGGCCACGCGCGTGACTTCGGAGGCGAACGCGTTGAGCGTGTCCACCATCGTGTTGAGCGTGTCCTTGAGCTCGAGGATCTCGCCCTTCACGTCCACGGTGATCTTTCGGCTGAGGTCGCCTCGTGCGACGGCCGTGGCCACCTCGGCGATGTTTCGGACCTGCGCGGTCAGGTTGGACGCCATCGAGTTCACCGAATCAGTGAGGTCCTTCCAGGTTCCGGCCACGCCGGGCACCTGCGCCTGGCCACCGAGCTTGCCTTCGGTTCCGACCTCGCGGGCCACGCGCGTCACTTCGGCCGCGAACGCGTTGAGCTGGTCCACCATCGTGTTGAAGTTGACCTTGAGCTCGAGCACCTCGCCTTTGACGTCCACGGTGATCTTTCGCGAGAGGTCGCCGCGCGCGACGGCGGTGGTGACCTCGGCGATGTTTCGGACCTGCGTGGTCAGGTTGGCGGCCAGCAGGTTGACGTTGTCGGTCAGGCCCTTCCAGGTGCCCGCCACGCCGGGCACGACGGCCTGCCCGCCCAGGCGCCCTTCGGTTCCGACCTCGCGCGCCACGCGCGTCACCTCGGACGCGAAGCCGTTGAGCTGGTCGACCATCGTGTTGAGCGTTTCCTTGAGCTGGAGGATCTCGCCCGACACGTTCACGGTGATCTTCTTCGAAAGGTCGCCGTTGGCGATGGCGGTGGCCACCTCCGAGATGTTGCGGACCTGTGCCGTCAGGTTGGACGCCATGAAGTTGACGTTGTCGGTCAGGTCCTTCCAGGTGCCGCCCACGCCGGGCACCTGCGCCTGGCCGCCCAGCTTGCCTTCGGTGCCCACTTCTCGCGCTACGCGCGTCACCTCGCCGGCAAACGCGTTGAGCTGGTCCACCATCGTGTTGATCGTGTCCTTGAGCGCCAGGATCTCGCCCGACACGTTCACGGTGATCTTTCGTGACAGGTCGCCGCGCGCCACGGCGGTGGTCACCTCGGCGATGTTTCGCACCTGCGCGGTCAGGTTGCCGGCCATTGCGTTGACGGAGTCGGTAAGGTCCTTCCACGTTCCGGCCACGCCCGGCACCACGGCCTGACCGCCGAGCTTGCCTTCGGTGCCGACTTCTCGCGCCACGCGCGTCACCTCGGAGGCAAAGCCGCGCAGCTGGTCCACCATCGAGTTGATCGCTTCCTTGAGCAGGAGGATCTCGCCGCGCACGTCCACGGTGATTTTTCGCGAGAGGTCGCCGTTGGCGACGGCGATGGTGACCTCGGAGATGTTTCGAACCTGCGCGGTCAGGTTGCTCGCCATCGAGTTCACCGACTCGGTCAGGTCCTTCCACACGCCCGACACGCCCGGCACCTGCGCCTGTCCGCCGAGCTTGCCGTCCGATCCGACCTCGCGGGCAACACGAGTCACTTCCGAAGTGAAGACGCCGAGCTGCTCGATCATCTTGTTGACGATGGTGGCCGAGCGCAGGAACTCGCCTTCCAGCGGCCTGCCGTCCACGTCCAGACGCATGGTCTGGTTGAGATTGCCCTGGGCAACGGCGGCGATGGAGGCGGTCACTTCGGTGGTCGGCCGCAGAAGGTCGTCGATCAGCGTGTTGACCGAGCCTTCCATCTCGCCCCACGCGCCGCGATGCATGTCGAAACGGGCTCGCTGGCGCGTCTTGCCCTCGCGTCCGACCACCTGGCCGACGCGCTTGAGCTCCTGCGACATCCGAAGGTTGGCCGCAACGATGTCGTTGAATGTGTCGGCAATCTTGCCGTTGAGGCCGCCCCAGTCGCCGGGAAGCTGCACCGAGAAATCCCCGGCGCGCATCCGTTGCAGAGCGTAGAGAAGTTGGCGGCGATCCAGCTCGACAGGCGTTCTGCTTGCATGGCCGTTGGTGGCGGCTTCGCCGTTGACGCCCGCCTTGGCTTTGCGCCCGTTGACCGCGACGGTCGCCTTTCGTCCGGCAGCGCCGTTGACGCCGGCTCGGCTCCTGCGGTCGGCTGCGCCGTTGATGGCCGCCTTGCCCTTGCGTCCGGCTGCACCGTTGACGGCGGCCTTGCCCTTGCGTCCGGCTTCGCCATTGGCGCGCGCCGGCTTCGTGCCATTGCGCACCACCGATCCGCCGACGCTGGCCTTCCGGCCCTGCTGCGGCGTGACGGCAGCTTTCCTGCCGCGGCCACGGGCCGCCTGCGGCGCGGCCTTGCCTGCGGCTGCCGTCATCACGGCGGCCGTCCTCTTGCCGCCCGCATCGCCAGCCTTGCGCGGGACCGCGGTCGCATCGGCAACGCCCGCCTTCTGCTCGAGCTCTGCGACGATGACGGCCTCGGGCTTCGCCGCTTTCTTTCCGCCAGTCTGGACAGTGATCTCTCTAGGCATGGTACCGACCTCGGAGACGCTCGGCCGCCGCTGACTGGCGGCCCGGGAGATGGACGATCGCAGCGAGTGGCGGCGGGATCATTCTCCAAGGAGGAGGCCGCAGCCACGAAGGCGTTCGGATAAATAGCGAACCGCAACGCGCGAATGAACCTGCTGGCCGGCTCCGATCGCGATCTTTTTCCGTGACGCTGGCGCAGGAGCGGGTGGCGCGCATGTTTCGGCGCCGCTGATCCTGCGTCGGGTCCGCTTCACCGTTGCCGTCGTCGCCCCACGGGGGGAGAGCGAGGATGTCGATCAGCATTTGCGAGGAAAGCCCGAAGCGTTTTTCCAAGCCGGTTACCGAGGGCACTTCGGGCTTCCCACCCTGTGCCTCAGCGCGAACGGTCAGGCTAGATTGCGGGCGAATAGCGCGGTCAGCAAGACCTCTGCCGCCGATGGGGAAAGTTCAACGCGCGAGTGGATCGCTGGGCGCTTCAGCCGAGTGCGAGGCCGCAATCGGGGCAAGCCGCCGGCCCCGTCGCGAACGTCGTCAGGCAGGCGGGGCAGGTCGTCTCCGGAGCGTCCGGATCGAGAACCACATCGGAGGCGGCATCCAGAGCCGCAAGCTGCTCCGGCGTCAGGCCGCGGCGCCATTCCCGATCAAAGAGTGCGTAGGCGGCGGGGACATCGTCACGGGCCACGGCCAGGTACAGCGTGGTCGAGCAGCAACCGGCCGCGTCCTGCTGAGGACGCACGATGGCGCAGTCGATGCCGCTGGATTCCAGCCGCTCGGCGGCGCGCTGCAGATCGCTCAGCGGGCCGCGCAGGACGACCGCCGCCTCCGGATCGTCGAGATGGATTTCGCCGCTCGTGGTGTTGCAGTCCTTCGCCTGTGCCATCGGCCCTGGTTAGCGGTCATGCCGGCGCACGTCAACGTGCGGCAAGGCGGCGGTGTGGTGCTGCCACCCACGGCTTTCGCACCAGCGCGGCGCGCGCGCCATGCGCGGGGACGCCGGCGCTGCGGCTCAGATTGCCATCGCGTAGTGCGGGCGAGCAGGCTCGCGGGCTGGCTGCAGCGGCGGCGCAGGCGCATCAGCCGGCCGCCCGGCCAGGCGCTCGAACTCGCCGACGTCGTGCGAGCAGAACACCTTGACGCGCCCGGCGTGATCGCGGCACAGCTCGCGCAGGCGTACCTGATTTCGCAGCCGCTCCTCACGCTGCTTCTCCATCATCCACTGATACAGGCGCAGACCGGGCGTGCAGCGCGGATTGCCCACGTCCATTTCGGCGTAGAAGAAATAGGCATCCGCGGCCAGCAGCAGCCAGACGTCGCCCCGATCCACCGCAATGCCGGCGTGACCGTGCGTATGACCGACCAGCGGTACGAGCGCGATCTCGTGCGGCAGTCCTTCGAGCGTGCGCACCCGCTCGAAACCGAACCACGATTCGCCCTCGCCGGTTCGATAGACCTTCCAATTGGGCTGCGTCGACCACTGCTGCGGACGGAAGCGCTGCCGGTCCAGCCACGTCTTCTGCGCCATGGCGTAGTCACGTTCGGCGCCCAGCATGTGGACGGTCGCGTGGGGAAAATCGTCGAGGCCGCCGGCGTGGTCGAAATCGAGATGGCTGAGCAGGATGTGGCGCACGTCGGAGGCGTCGAAGCCCATGCGCTCGATCTGCCGCACCGCCGTCATCTCCTCGCGGAAGTCGGGACTGACCAGCGACAGGAAGAAGCTGCTCAATCTGGCCGACGGCGCCGCCACGTCCCGCAGGCCGAGCCCGGTGTCCGCCAGCACCAGCCCTTCGTCAGTCTCGATGAGGAGGCAGTGACAGGTCAGATGTCCGCGCTCGAGAAGCGATCCTGTACGGCCGTCCATCAATTTGCCGCCGAGCGGGCACGTCGAAATGCAGTTCAGATGGTGGACGCGCATGGTGGATCAGCGGCTCAGCTCGGTGGCGTTGCGGTAATCGAGATAGGCGATGGCCATGACGGCGGCGATGGCACCGAACACGAAAGCCTTGCGGTTGGACTTGATCGCGGCCGCGCCGAGCAGCGCCAGATCGAGCGCGTCGCCGGCCACGCGTGACCACATGCCGGCGGCCGGTTTGTCCTGGGTGAGGATGGCCACCCCGCTTGCAATCTCGCGAAGCCCCATCGCCCGCATCAGCACGTGCCGGTGCCCGATCCCGAGAGACTTCTCGACGAAGACGGGGGCTGCGATCTCGGTGAGGCCGATGCCGATACCCGTCAGTCCCAGCATGTTGGCCGTCGTTCGTGCGTCCATTGGAAAACCTCCTGCGACGCCTGCCGACGGTGACTGGTCGTGCCGTCGCGACAAGGATCGTCGATGTTGCCGGCTTCGACGAGCACGCATTGCCGCTGTTCATGCGGCCGGCCGGAGTCGGGTCGGGAAACGTCGCTTTGCACGATTTCGCCAACCGCAGTGGGGTCGGACGCACGCGCGATCCGGGCACGGTCGACCGCATGGGGAGGGAGCGGCGGCTGTCAGAGGCTTGCCTGCAGACGCACCGGTGCGCGCGATGAGGTGCCGGTACCGAGCCGGGCGCCACCCGCCCCACGCAGTTCGGAGTGCCGCAGTCAGGCACTCGCCTCCACGGGCACGGCGAAACGCTTCCGGTAGCGCGCAAAGAGCGGTTCGACGCCGCCGGAGGTCAGACCGTAATCCTCCAGCCGGTAGCGGTGCGCGCCGTACTTGTGCTGCGGGTTGGCCTTGCGCGTGACCTTCATGCGCTCCTCCACCGCCGGCGTGAACGGAAGACCCAAGGCGTCGTACAGGCGCCGGATGGCTGCGACGGGATCGGCGACGAGGTCGTAGTAGGACACGTCGACGAAGCCTTCATCGGCTGCGGCGCCGCGTGCCTCCATGCTGCGATCGAGCAGACGCCCCACCTTGCGCGACCAGTGCGCGCCCACTTCGCGCGCGTCGACCTCGTCGCTGAACACGCCGCGCCCGTGCCAGACCATGCTGCAGAACGACGCCAGCGTGCGCGCCGGGTCGCGATGCGTCTGGACGACGCGGACGCCGGGGAAGACCTTGCGCAGGACGTCGAGGTACTCGAGGTGATGCGGCGTCTTCAGCACGAATCTCACCGGGCCTGAGCCGGCGACGCGGTCGCGTGAGACCGGCCCCTGATGCGCGAGGATGCGCAGCAGCAGCGCGAAGTACTCGTAGGCTGCCGTATGATCCTGCCGCTCCAGCCACGCCGCCTGCGTGGGCACGTGCATCGTCGCTTCGGGCGTCGTGCTCATGAACGCGATGTCGAGCAGCAGCACGTCCTCTTCGGGCGCATCGGCCTCGGCCGGATGAATGGCGAAGAATGCGGGAGCCATGTACGAGAGCACCCGCTCGCCGATCTTGCCTTGCAGCCGCCGCACGTCCGCCCCCAGAACCAGGCGGCCTCGCAGTGGCGCCATGCCTTCCCATGCCAGCACCGGCCGTAGCCCCGGGTCGCTCGCCAGCAGCCGGTGCAGCATCGTCGTGCCGGTGCGTTGCAGGCCGGCGATCACGACCGGCGGCGCCAGCTCGAGCGCGAGCACCTGCGGATGGCGCCGCACGTACTCCTGCACGCGCAAGCGCGTGCACAGCGCCGACAGCAGCCGCGCGCGCGTGATCAGACGACCGACCGGGTGAAGCCGCGCCTCGCGCTCGATCGAATCGATGAGGACGCGCAGCGGCTCGCGAAAGCACTCGTCGCCGAAGTCGTGCAGGCCGGTGCGCGCGCGCGCGTCGCGCAACAGCTCCTCTTCTCGCAGGCGGGCGATACGAACGCCGCGCGTCTCCAGCTTGGCGCACAGGGCGTGAAACGCGGCTATCGCGCGCGGACGATAGGGCCGTTCCGGCAACGCCGCGGCTGGCGCCGCCGCCGTCCTCACGGTCGCAGGTCCGAGAGCTGGACGACGCGGGTCTGCGGCTGCGGATGCTCGGCCGCGCGCACCCAGCGCAAGCACATCGTGCCGAAGCGGTGGCCGGCGGTGTCGACCCAGTTCTCGACGCCAGGGTCCCGATGCGCAACGACGATGCGCACGCTGCCGTCGCTGCGCAGGCGCGCGCCCGCCTTGTTGATGCACACGCGATGGTGGCGGTAGTCGAGCGACTCCATCCAGTAGTTGTTGAGCTGGAAGTTCCAGTACTCGCATGGCGGCGGCGTGGTCTCGATGACGAGCGCCTCGTCGTCCTTCAGCTCCCAGTAGCTGTGGTAGTAGGCGATGTTGGGATCGCCGCCGAACATTCGCGACAGATCGGGATCGAAGCGCGGCAGCGTGTTCGCGTGCGCGCGAAAGCCGTCGGCCCAGCCCGGAAAGATCATTGCGCAGGCCGCGACCAGGCTGCCGGCGCTGGCGAGGCCGGCATCCATGGCCTCGGCCGTCAGCGGCGCAGGCCAGAGCGGGCCGCCGATGCGCTCCAGCGTCAGCTCGGCGCGCTGCTCGCGGGCGCGGTCGAGGAACGTCTGCCGGATGATGAGCGTTCCATAACCGTCGGCGAGCGGCAGCCAGTTGCCGGCCTGCTGTCGTCGGCTCAGGATCAGCTCGAGCGTGCCGTCGGCGCCGATCTTCAGGTCCTTGGCTTCCAGGAAACCAGCCGGCGGCATGCCCGCACCCTGACCGTAATGGCCGACCTGCGTGGCGATGCTGAGGTACGGCACCGTTCCGCGGCTGCCGTACAGACGATATTCGTAGTCGCCGTGGACGGGCGCGTTCTCGTACCAGTTGTCCGGATTGTCGGCGCCCATCTTGATCGTCTCGTGCACCGTTCGCCGCAGCACCGGCGCCATCGGATCGGCGAACTCGACGAACGTCTCCAGAGCCGCGCGTACGAGGCGCGTCAGGTAACGCGTGCCCTCAGCACGGCTCAGGGCGTCGGTCGCGTGCTCGTTGGCGAAGATCGGCTCGCCCGCCGCCTCCAGCTGTCTGCAGAAGCGCCGCCAGCTCTCGCCCGAGATCACGCGTCGCTCGGCATCATCGCTCATGTGTCCCTCCCGCATGGTGTCCCCTCGCCTGCTCGATCAGCCGCATGCTCTCGTGCAGCAGGCGTTCGCCGGCCTGCGGATCGGTGGCGGCCGGATCGGGCGCCTTTTCCATCATGAGGTGCAGATATCTGCCCGTGCTGGCATCGAGCGCACGGGCGCAGCACAGGTAGACCACCGGCGCGGCCGCCTCTGCGGGCGCGCGAAAAAAGCGCCTCATCACGGGACGCAGCAGCGGCTTGATCCACACCGGGGCCTCGCGCGCGATGTCGCTGTCGACGGGGCCGGGACAGCAGGCGTGGACGCCTGCCTTCTGGCCCAGCCGGCGGCTCAGATGCATCGCGTACGTGGTCAGCAGCAGCTTGCTGTAGCCGTAGACCTTCATCCCGCCCATGGCGCCGTACGCCGCGAAGCGTCCCAGGTCTTCGACACGAACGGGCCCGGCGTCGCGGTGCGACTCGCTGGAGACGAAGACGATTCGCGGCCGGTCCTTGCCGCCCACGCGCAGAAGACCCGCGGCGAGCAGCCGCTCGACGAGCGCGACGTTGGCGAGATAGTTGACGCCGAACATCAGCTCCAGGCCCTGCTCGGTGCGCCGTGCCCGACGCGGCACCACGCCGGCGTTGAGCACGAGCACGTCGAGCACGGTGCCGTCGCGGTCGAGACCATCGACGAGAGCATCGACGGTCCGCAGGTCGGCCATGTCCACGTGCCGCATCGCCACGAAGGACGATCCGGTCGCCTGCTTCACCTCCTCGCCTGCATCGGGAATGCCGCTGCGGCAGGCCATGACGACGCGGCCGCCGCGGCGCACCAGCGCCTCGGTGACCGCGCGCCCGAGGCCGCGGTTGGCGCCGGTGACCAGGACGGTGCGGCCGTCGATGCGCTCGTCGTCTTCGAGCGGCGCCAGGCTGCGGCCTTCGGTGCGCACGTCACGCAAGCCGCGCAGCGTTGCCGAGACGGGATTCTTCATCGGCGCGGAGGCATAGCAGGCGTCGGCGCGGGTTGCACGGCCGCGCGCCAGGCGGAGAGAGGCGCGTGCCGATCGCGGTGGGGCCGATCGCAGGCGCGACAGGCTGCGCCGGATCGTCCGGCGCGACAGGCTGCGCCGGATCGTCCGGATGGATGAAGCGTGGCCGTGACGGTACGCGGCGGCGGTATGCGCGATGCGCGGCTCCGCCCGCGGCTACGCCGTCGCGGTCTGCTCGATCCGTGCGGCGTGGATGTGCGAACGCACCAGCGCCAGGAACTCGCCGCGCTCGCGCTGCGTCGTGAATGCACGCGGCGGAACCACCAGGGCGGTGTGCGGCGAGACGTAGATGGCGACGAAGCCGGCCACGCTGACCACCTTGAGGATGCCTTCCCACGAATACACCGAGTGCTGGTAGACGGTGTACTCGCCGACGCCCGCATCGGAGACGTCGACGACATGGCGTGTCAGCGAGGCGCGGTTGTCATCGTGGAACAGGTTGATTGCGCTGAACAGGAGCTGCGCCGTCAGCACCAGCAGATACGTCATGAGCAGCACGAAGCTGAACGTCTCGGTGCAGGGAGCGGCGCCGCGGCATTCGGAGCTGGCGGTGGTCAGGTACGCCACCATGAACGACCCCACCAGCAGGTAGCCGTGCATCGCCGCCGACGCGAGCTGGTGCGCAATGTGGAAGAAGACGATGTCGCCGAGGGCGTTCTGGTACTCGAGACGCATGAGGCCTTTCCTTGTGGGCCGGAGAAACTCGCGTACTCGGGAAAATGTAGAGGCGCCTTCGCACCGGCAGCAATACGTGTCCGTCCATTGCGCGCGTGCAACGGTCGCGCGTGCAGCAACGAGAGCGATAATGCGCGCGATTCCGCGCGACGCGCCGTGCGGCCTCCATCGAGGACGGCGCGGTGCATGCGCAATGCGAGCTTGCGAAACGGGGGCGAGCGCTCGGCAGCGCTCAGTTGAGAAGCGGCGCGCTCAGCGCGCCGAGCCGATCTTGCGGTGATCCCAGCTGGAGGTCTTCTCGGGATGAAAGACGAGAGCGATGCGTTTGCGGATGTAATGCCGCAGCGCCGGGCCCGCGGTTTCCTCATCGAGGCCGTTGTATTTGCGCGCGGAGGCCACGGCGATGCGGTAGCACAGCTCCTGGTCGTCGATCAGCTCGAAGCGGCCACGGATGAAGACGCCGCGAAGCTTGTCGTACTCGGTGCCGTCCTCGATCAGGATCGACCCGCGCGGGTCACGCTGGATGTTGAGCACCTTCTGCGACGTCTTGTACGTGTGCATGCTGACGAGGCCGTCGATCATGCTGAACCACATCGGCACCAGGTGCGGGTACCCGTCGTGATTGTGCGTGGCCATGATGACGGTCTTGGCCGTCTCGAAGAACTGACGCTGCTCTTCGTCGCTCAGCTTGATCGCGGCACGCACGTTGGGCATCGCTCACCTCCTGCATCGCGCATCCGCGAATCTGCGGACGCCGTCCATCGTGGTCGTTGCCGGGCCGGCATCGAACGGCTTGCACTTCCCGAAACGCGCCGTTGACGTCGTCGCGGCGGGACTACCACGCGCTCGGATCCGCCTTCTCCGCCTGCTGCGCCTTGTCGTGCGCATCGAGACCGTGCGGATCTTCGGCGTCGGCAGGCTGCGCACCCGGGCCTTCCCTCAATAGCTGCTCGACCGGAGGCAGCAACGGCTCGGCCGGCTTCTCCTGCACCGGCGGCGGCGCCAGCTCCGGCTGCTCGTTGGGATCGGCCGGGATGCGCACCTCGGGCTCGAGCTCGATGGCCCGTTCGTCGAACGGATCCAGCTCTTCTTCATCGGGAGCGATGGGCTCGGGACGCGCGCCGTCGCCGCGCGGCTCGGGCCAGGCCATTTCGCCGCCACCGTCACCGCCACCGTCGGGCCTGAGGCCGTATTCGTCGTACTCCGGCTGCGCGCTCGCCACTGCGGCGCTCAGCAGCATCGTCGACGCCAGGAGCCTGGCGGCGATTGCGGGCAGCATCCTCGACGGCAGCTTCACGGCGAGCTCCGCACAAGAACGCTAGCGACGATCACGGGGAGTCTGGGCCCGCTGGCGCTTCTCGATCATCGACATCACCATCGATCTCGGCAGCAGCCTGGCTGCCAACAGACCCAGCCTGTTCTCCAGCCCCGGCACCACCACCGTCTTCTTGCCGAGGCCCGCCAGCGCCTCGCCGACCACGTCCTCGACCGACGACCATCGGGTGGACATCTCCCCGGCGACATCCTGAAAGCCGGTTCTGGTGTCGCCGGGCGATACCACCAGCACATCGACGCCGGTTCCCTTGAGCTCGGCCGCGATCGCCTCGCCCCAGTTCTGCAGCAGCGCCTTGGTCCCGCCGTAGACGGCATAGTACGGCAGCGGCAGGAACGCGCCGGCCGAGGAGACGACGACGATGCCGCCTCTCCCCCGCTCGCGCATCGCGGGAACCAGGCGCGCGGTCAGCTCGACGGTCAGCTCGCAGTGAAGGCGGATGAGGCGGCTGTGAAACTCGGGCGCCTGAAGATCGAAGCGGCCGATCCATCCGGTGCCCGCGTTGGCCACCAGGAGCCCGATCTCCAGGTCCGCAACGGCCTCGGCCAGGCGCGCCGCCGCCCCGGGCTCGGACAGGTCCATGGCGATGACACGGCACTGAACGGGAGCGCGAATCTGCCGCGCCAGCTCCTCGAGCGCGTCGGCGCGGCGCGCGACCACCACAACGTTCAACCCCTGCGCGGCCAGCCGCCGCGCGAACTCGCGGCCGATGCCCGAGGATGCGCCCGTCACCAGCACCCATGGCCCGTATCGCTCCTTCATGCGACGAAGATCGAGTCGGTGCTCCAGTCGGGTTTCATCATGCCGTTCTCCATGTTCACGGAAGGCAGGTAGTTTCGCAGTATACGTACGCGAGAAAGCAGGCGAATCGTCGACACATCCTCGATCGAGTCCTTGCCGTGGTTCTTCTGCAGCGACGGTACGATCTTCTGCTGAAAGCTTTCGACCACGTCGCGGTCGCTGGTCCCTTCTACCACCATCACCAGCGCCACGCGCCCCGAGATCTCGGCGATGTAGGACTCGCGGATGAGCTCGGTAAAGACCGTCACGACGTTGGGCTCGTTGCGGATCTCATCCTGGATCTGGCTGACGGTGACGCCCACCTTGAACTGGATGATGTAGAGGTGGCTGCACGAGAAGCAGCCGGTACCCTCGGCGGCCATGTCCACCTCGGCGAAGTAGCGCAGCAGGCCTTCCTGCTCCATGCGGGCCCTTTTCCGGCTGACAGTTCGCACCGGAATGTCGTAAAGCTCGCCGAGCCTGTTGTCGGAGAGGCGCGGATTCCTCACAAGGGCCTTCGCGATCTTCAATTCCTGTTCGTCGAGCTTGCGCATTCTTCACCTTTGAGTCACGGACTGCGTGATACGGGCGAAGTTAGGCCATTCTCGATTGAGGCACAACATACGTAGGACAGAATACTCGATTGGTTGACATCTTTCGGTTGCTTCCCTAGAGTCGCCGGTCGCTCGTACCCCCGAGCCAACGTCACCGGTCGCTCCCGCCCAGCTGGAGCGATCAAGGACAGCCGATATGCAAGACGAGACAACCCGTCATCAGGGACTGACCCGCTCCCTGATCGAACGCGACGCCTGCGGCGTCGGCTTCGTGTGCAACGTTCGTGGCGAACGCAGCCATGACCTGGTGACGACGGGCATCGAGGTTCTCAAGCGTCTCGAACATCGCGGCGCCTGCGGCTGCGATTCGGAAACCGGCGACGGCGCCGGCGTCCTCCTTCAGATTCCTCACGAGCTTCTCTCCGAGTCGTGCGACCAGCGCGGCATCCGACTTCCCGACCGTGGCCGCTACGGCGTCGGAATGGTCTTCCTGCCGCCGGCCGAGCCGGCTCAGCGCAAGGCGCGCGAGTGCCTGGAAGAAGCCTGCCGGCGCAGCCGCCTGCGAGTGCTCGGCTGGCGCGAGGTGCCGGTGGTTCCGGTCGATCCGGAGACGGGCGCGCGATTCGTCGGCGTGGTGGCCGATCAGACGCGTCCGGCCATCGCGCAGATCTTCGTCGTGCCCGACGGCGAGCTGTCCGAGGAGGACCTCGAGCGGCGGCTCTACGTCGCACGCCGCGTCGCCGAGAAGACGGCGGCCGGCCTCGGCGACGACATCGCCTACCACTTCTATCTGTGCAGCTTCTCGTGCCGCACCATCGTCTACAAGGGGATGCTGATCTCCTCGCAGCTCGACGGCTTCTACCCCGACCTGACCGACAGGCGCACGATCAGCGCGCTGGCGCTCATCCACTCCCGCTTCAGCACCAACACGCTGCCGACGTGGCGCCTGGCGCACCCGTTCCGCTACCTGGCGCACAACGGCGAGATCAACACGCTGCGCGGCAACATCAACTGGATGAGCGCGCGCGAAAAGCTCTTTGAGTCGAAGCTGTTCGGCGACGACATGAAGGAGCTGCTTCCCATCATCACGGCCGGCCAGAGCGACTCGGCCAGCTTCGACAACGCCCTGGAGCTGCTGGTGCAGACCGGCCGCTCGCTCCCGCACTCGGTGGCGATGATGATCCCGGAGGCGTGGGAGAAGCACGAGGCGATGCCGCCCGAGCGCAAGGCCTTCTACCAGTACCACGCCTCGCTGATGGAGCCGTGGGACGGCCCTGCCTCCATCGCCTTCTCCGATGGCCGCCGCATCGGTGCCGTGCTGGACCGCAACGGCCTGCGTCCGTCGCGTTATCTGGTGACGAAGGACGGGCTGGTCGTCATGGCCTCCGAGACCGGCGTCGTCGACGTCGAGCCCGAAAACGTGCTGCTCAAGGAGCGCCTGCAGCCCGGCCGCATCTTCTACGTGGACCTGGACGAGCAGCGCATCGTCGCCGACGACGAGATCAAGCTGAAGCTGGCCGCGCGCCAGCCCTACGCGCTGTGGCTGGACAAGAACGGCGTCGACCTCGACGACCTGCCCGAGCCGGACAGCGTGGAGTGGCACATCGAAGGCGAGCAGCTCGAGTGCCTCCAGAACCTTTTCGGCTATACCCGCGAGGATCTGAGCGTTCTGCTGGCGCCGATGGCGCTGAACGGCCAGGAGCCGGTAGGCTCGATGGGCACCGACACGCCACTGGCGTGCCTGTCGGACAAGCCGCAGCTGCTCTTCAACTACTTCAAGCAGCTGTTCGCGCAGGTGACCAATCCGCCCATCGATCCGATCCGCGAAGAGCTGATCATGTCGCTGGAGACCGGCGTCGGCCGACAGGGCAACATCTTCGAGGAGAGCCCCGGCCACTGCCGTCAGCTTCGCATCCCGCAGCCGGTGCTGACCAACGAGGAGCTCGCGAAGATCCGCGAGATCGACTGCAACGGGATTCGCAGCCGTACCATCTCGATCCTGCTCGATGCGCCGGCAACCAGGGAGTCGCTGGTGGCGGCGCTGGACCGCATCTGTGCCGACGCAGAGAAGGCGGTGCGCGAGGGCTGCGAGATCATCATCCTCTCGGACCGCGGCATCGACGAGCGCCACGACCCGGTGCCCTCGCTGATGGCGGTGGGCGCGGTGCACCATCACCTCATCCGCGAGGGCCTGCGCATGCTGACCGGCATCGTGCTGGAATCGGCCGAGCCGCGCGAGGTCATGCACTTCGCTCTGCTGTGCGGCTACGGCTGCAGCGCGGTCAACCCGTACCTGGCCATCGACACGCTGGTCGACATGGCCGAGGGTGGCCTGCTGCACGGCAACGACATCGACGAGGTCATCGAGCACTTCCGCAAGGCCATCGGCAAGGGCCTGCTCAAGACGATGTCCAAGATGGGCATCTCGACCATGGCCAGCTATCGCGGCGCGCAGATCTTCGAGGCCATCGGTCTTTCCGACGAGGTCATCGACCGCTGCTTTACCTGGACCGCCTCCCGCATCCAGGGTGTGGGCTTCGACGTGCTCGCACGCGAGATCCAGATGCGGCACGAGCGCGCGTGGCGCCTCGAAGTCGCCGACGACGACGGCCTCGATCCCGGCGGTCAGTACCAGTGGCGCCGCCGCGGCGAGTTCCACCTGTTCAATCCGGAGACCATCGCGCGCCTGCAGCACGCGGTGCGCGCGGGCAACTACGAGATCTTCAAGAGCTACGCGCGCCTCATCAACGAGCAGGAGAAGAGCCTGTGCACGCTGCGCAGCCTCTTCGAGTTCGTCACACCGACGGCGCCGATCCCCATCGACGAGGTCGAGCCGGCTTCCGAGATCGTCAAGCGGTTCAAGACCGGCGCGATGTCCTTCGGCTCGATCTCACGCGAGGCGCACACGACGCTGGCCATCGCGATGAACCGCATCGGCGGGAAGTCCAACACCGGCGAAGGCGGAGAGGAGCCGTGGCGCTACCAGCCGCTGCCGGGCGGCGATTCGGCACGCAGCGCGATCAAGCAGGTGGCCTCCGGACGTTTCGGCGTCACCATCGGATACCTCACCAACGCCGACGAGCTGCAGATCAAGATGGCGCAGGGCGCCAAGCCCGGCGAGGGCGGGCAGCTGCCGGGCCACAAGGTGGATGAGACGATCGCCGCCACGCGCTTCTCCACGCGCGGCGTGGGCCTGATCTCGCCGCCGCCGCACCACGACATCTATTCGATCGAGGACCTGGCCCAGCTCATCCACGATCTGAAGAACAGCAACCCGAGCGCGCGCGTCAGCGTCAAGCTGGTGGCGGAGGTCGGCGTGGGCACGATCGCCGCGGGCGTGTCCAAGGCCAAGGCCGACGTCGTCCTGATCAGCGGACACGATGGAGGCACCGGCGCCTCGCCGCTCTCTTCGATCAAGCACGCGGGCATTCCGTGGGAGCTTGGCCTGGCCGAGACCCAGCAGGTGCTGGTCGAGAACGATCTTCGCAGCCGCATCCGCGTCGAGACCGACGGTCAGCTCAAGACCGGCCGCGACGTGGCCATCGCCGCGCTGCTCGGCGCCGACGAGTTCGGCTTTGCCACGGCTGCGCTGGTGTCCGAAGGCTGCATCATGATGCGCAAGTGCCACCTCAACACCTGCCCCGTGGGCATTGCCACGCAGGACGAGCAGCTGCGCAAGCGCTTCACGGGCCAGCCCGAGCACGTCATCAACTTCATGTTCTTCATCGCGCAGGAGCTGCGAGAGATCATGGCCTCGCTCGGCTTCCGCACCGTCGCCGAAATGACCGGGCGCGTCGACTGCCTGCGCGTGCGCGACAACATCACGCACTGGAAGGCCAAGGGCATCGACTTCTCGCCGATCCTCTACAAGCCGCAGGTTCCCGAGGGCGTCGGCATCTCGGGCACCGGCACGCAGGACCACGGGCTGGAGAAGGCGCTCGACAACGAGCTGATCCGCCTGGCGCGGCCCGCGCTCGAGGATCGCAAGCCGGTGCGCATCGATCTGCCGATCCGCAACACGAACCGCACCGTCTGCACGACCCTGAGCCACGAGATCGCCAAGCGATACGGCGAGGAGGGGCTGCCGCCGTACACGGTGCAAATCAACTTCGAGGGCTCGGCCGGGCAGAGCTTTGCCGCCTTCCTGGCCCGCGGCGTCTCGGTGACCGTCAAGGGCGACGCCAACGACTACTTCTGCAAGGGCATGACGGGCGGACAGGTCGTGATCATGCCGCACGAGCGCGTCACCTTTAAGCCGCACGAGAACATCATCATCGGCAACGTGTCGCTGTACGGCGCCACCGGCGGTGAGGTCTTCATTCGCGGCCGCGCCGGCGAGCGCTTCTGCGTTCGCAACAGCGGCGCCACGGCCGTGGTCGAAGGCCTCGGCGACCACGGCTGCGAGTACATGACGCGCGGGACCGTGCTGTGCCTGGGGCCGACCGGGAGGAATTTCGCGGCCGGCATGAGCGGCGGCGTCGCCTATGTCCTGGACGAAGAGGGCGTGTTCAAGCGGCGCTGCAACATGGGGATGGTCGAGCTGTTCGAGCTCGAGGACGAAGAGGATCGAAAGCGCGTCCATCAGCTCCTGGTTCGCCACCACCAGTACACCAGAAGCACGGTGGCCGAGCGTCTGCTCGATGAGTGGGACGCGGCGTGCCGAGACTTCCTCAAGGTGCTGCCCACCGAGTACCGCAAGGTGCTGGAGTCGATGCACCTGGATTCGGAGGCGCAGAAGCTGGCGGCGGTCTGAAGCGAGGACATCTCACGCGAGCGTTGCGGCGCGGGGGCGGGCATGTCCGCGGCGGATCCCGCGGCAGACACGCCGCCCCCGCGCGACACTTTCGCGGCAGGGATTTGCCGCAGCTGACCAGACGGTAGAGATAACAACGCGCAGGGCGCGAAGAGTGGCCCAGATGCAAGGCGGCCGCGGGTGAAGCGAGCGCAGGCGTACTTCGATGTACGCCCGAGCGAGCGCCCCGCGGCCAACACAGCAGATGGGCCGCTAATCCGCGGCCTGCCCCACGACGAGACACGACCTGATGGGAAAGATCACCGGATTCATGGAGTACCGCCGCGAGGTGCCGAGAAGGCGCCCGGTGCCCGAACGTCTGCGCGACTGGAAGGAATTCGAAGGCAAGCCTTCGGAGGACACGGTCAAGACGCAGGGCGCGCGGTGCATGGATTGCGGCATACCGTTCTGTCACAACGGCTGCCCGCTCGGCAACGTCATCCCCGACTGGAACGATCTCGTGTATCGAGGCCGCTGGAAAGAGGCCATCGAGGCGCTGCACGCCACCAACAACTTTCCCGAGTTCACCGGCCGTATCTGTCCGGCGCCGTGTGAAGAGGCGTGCGTGCTCAATATCAACGACGACCCGGTGACCATCAAGCTGATCGAGAAGAACATCATCGATCACGCCTGGCAGGCGGGTTTCGTGCGGCCGCAGCCTCCGCTCGAGAAGACCGGCAAGCGGGTGGCGGTGGTCGGATCGGGGCCCGCCGGCATGGCCGCCGCCCAGCAGCTGGCGCGCGCCGGTCACGACGTGACGCTGTTCGAGCGTGCCGATCGCATCGGCGGCCTGCTTCGCTACGGCATTCCCGACTTCAAGATGGAGAAGCACCTGATCGACCGCCGCATGGAGCAGATGCGCGCCGAAGGCGTGACCTTCCGTGCCGGAGTGGCCGTGGGCACCGACATCACCGCCGACGAGCTGCGCAAGCAGTTCGACGCGGTGGTGCTCTCGATCGGCGCCACACAGCCGCGCGATCTTCCGGTGCCGGGCCGCGAGCTCGATGGCGTGCACTTCGCCATGGAGTTCCTGCCGCAGCAGAACAAGCGCGTCGCAGGCGATCCGGACGAGAAGGCGGGAACGCTGACGGCCACCGACAAGCACGTCATCGTCATCGGCGGCGGCGACACCGGCTCGGACTGCATCGGCACCTCCAATCGGCAGGGCGCCAGGAGCATCACCCAGCTCGAGATCCTGCCCAAGCCGCCCGAGACGCGCACGCAGGACATGCCCTGGCCCTACTGGCCGATGATCTACCGCACCTCCAGCTCGCACGAGGAAGGCGTGCAGCGCGAGTTCAGCATCAACACCAAGCGCTTCGTCGAGAAGAACGGCCGCGTCTGCGCAATGGAGTGCGTGCGCGTCGAGTGGTTTACGGACACGGACGGGCGTCGCAAGATGCGCGAGGTGGAAGGCTCCGAGTTCCAGATGCCGGCGGATCTGGTCCTGCTGGCGATGGGTTTCGTCGGGCCGGAGAAGAACCCGCTGCTCGACGGGCTCGGCGTTGCGCTGGATGAGCGGGGCAACGTCAAGGCGGGACCGAACTGGATGTCCAGCATCGACGGCGTCTTCTCCTGCGGAGACGCGCGGCGCGGCCAGTCGCTCGTCGTTTGGGCGATCTGGGAAGGCCGCGAATGCGCCCGCGCCGTCGATGCGTACCTGATGGGCGAGACCAAGCTGCCGTCGACTCCGCAGCTCCTCTGAGCCGCCGTCGCCGGCTGCCGCTCGCGTCATCGCTGACAGGGAAAGGAAGGTGCAGCCGCCGAGCGACTCCTCGCAATCCTCCGCTTCGGGCCCGGCGCTGGACGCCGACGGCCTGGCGCACTTCTTCGAGCGCCTCGGGATGCGCATCTTCCGCAGCCCGAGCTCCTGGTGGTACGAGGCAGGGCCGCGCTTCCTCCTCAGCCTGCCCTCGCACCGCTCGATCCACGTGGGCGACGACGAGATCAAGGACCTGCTGGCGCAATCCCGCACCGTCGGCGTCCGCTACGTGTGCGAGGAGGCCGACGGCGGAAAGCCGAGCTTCCATCTTGCCTGCAGCGATCCCGCCTACTCGCTCGAAAAGCTGTCGGCGAACACGCGCAGCAAGGTCCGGCGCGGGCTGTCGCGCAACGAAATCCGGCGCATCACGGGCGCGGAGTTGCTTGAGCTCGGCCGCGGCGCATTCATCGAGACGATGGAGCGGCAGAAAAGGGCTTCGACCGCAGCGCTGGAGCAATGGGAGCGCCTGCTGAAGGCGTCCGACGAATCGCCGGCCGTCGAGGTGTGGAGCGCCTGGCACGAAGGCCAGTTCGCCAGCTACCTCATCACCATCCGCATCGAGGACGTCTGCGAGTTCTATCAGGCGCGCTCGCGCAACGAGCTGCTCAAGCACTACCCGAACAACGCGCTCATCTACACGCTGACCGAGGAGATGCTGGTGCGCCGGGGCGTGCGCGAGGTGACGTTCGGCCTGGAATCGCCCGAGCCGGTCGAGGAGCTGGACGCGTTCAAGCTCGCGCTGGGGTACGAGAAGAAGCCGATCCGCCAGCGCGTCGTGCTGCACCCCATGCTGCGCGGAGCGCTGTCGCTTCCCGGCGTGCGAAAGCTGCTCCACACCATCGGCTCGCGCGACGACGCCAACGTCGTATGGCGCAAGGCCAGCGGCCTGGTGCGCTTTGCCGAGCAGGACGTGCGCAACGCCGGCGGCGGCGACGCCGGTCAAGGCGTGCGATGAACGGGACGCCCACGGCGCTGGTGTTCCCCGACAACCTGGCCGCGCTCGCTGCCGCGCGCGAGCTTGGTTCGGCAGGCATCCGCGTGGTCATCGGCGGGCCGCATCCCGGCCCCGGCGCCCGCTCCCGCTTTGCCAGCTTCCTGCCCCTGCCCGACCTCTACGAAAGCACCAGCGCCTGGGCGGAAGCGACGTGCGCGTGGGCGTCGCTGCAGCGCATGCCGCCGGTGTTGTTCGCCAGCGAGGATGCGGCGCTGCTGGCGGCGGAGAAGCATCACGAGGATCTGGCGCGGGTATCGGTCAAGCCGTATCCGGCTCCGGCGGTCGTCGGCAACGTCATCGACAAGCGGCGCCTGTACGAAGCAGCCAGGCGGGTCGGCGTGGCGGTACCCGACTTCCGCGAGGTGCACGATGCCGAGGAGCTGGCGGGCCTGAAGGCCAATGGTTGGCTCATCAAGCCCGCGCTCCGCTACCGCCTCGAAGGCGACGGCATCTACACGTTCCGACAGGCAACCGGCGCCACCAAGGCGCTGGGCGGCGAGCCGGCGCTGGCGGCACGCGAGTGCATCGCCGCGCAGTTCCCGACTCTGCTGCAGGAGGCGGTGCCCGGGCCGTTCGAGAACCTGGTGACGGTGGCGCTGACGATCGGACGCGACGGCCGGCTGCGCGACTTCTTCGCAGCGTGCAAGCAGCACGAGTATCCCGAGCCGTTCGGCGACGGTCTCATCGTCCGCATCATCAAGGCGCCCAAGCTCCTGGAGCCGTGCGTGCGGCTTCTGAACGAGCTCGGGTACTGGGGCATCTGCGACATCGAGTTCAAGCTCGACGCGCGCACCGGCGAGCACAAGATCCTCGACGCCAACCCCCGCACGTGGCTGTGGCTGAACCTGGGGACGAGGGCAGGACATCATCTTCTGCTGGCCGCTTTCAACGAGGCGACGGGACTGAAAATCGCCCCTAAGGTTGGGCGAACCGGGGCTACCGAGTGGGTCTCGCCGAGAGGCTCGATGGCGTTCCTGGCCCGCTGCTACCGTGCCGGAAGGCATGGCCTTGCCCTACCGTCGCGTTTGATGATAGGGGCCTTGTCGACCAGTATGGGGAATTGGCGCAGCTTCCGGGACCCTCTCTACCTTCATCCATCGGCATGGCCTGAGATCACGACTTCGGCATCGCGCCTCGTGCGCCGCCGCCGCCGCCATGCAGCAGGGACCGGGGAGCGGATCGAGTCCGAGCAGAGCTGAACCGCCGAGCCAGCGCGGGGCCCAAACGTCACGGGGGAAGTGGCAGGGCGCCGGCGATGGCAGGTCGCCGCACCACATCGAATAACAGTCAGGAGACACAGGTATGTCCGTTTCAAGGCAGGGGGAACACTTCGTTTGGGAGCCGTCGGGGAAGGCGAGCATCGACGGTCATGATCTGGCCGAGCTGGCCAGGAAGTATCCCACTCCCTTCTATCTGATCTCGCAGGGGCAGCTTCGCGACAATTATCGCCGCCTGCGTCAGGCCTTCGCATCCGTGGAGGGCCTGGAGACGTACTACTCGGTCAAATCCAATTTCGAGAGCATCGTGCTGCGCACGCTGCAGCAGGAAGGCTGCGGCGCCGAGATCTCGGGCGCGCTCGACATGGAGCTGGCCCGCCGCGCCGGCTTCAGCCCCAGCAAGGTCGTCTTCGACGGCCCGTGCAAGCCCGAGGCGGATCTTCGCGCGGCCATCGAATGGGGCATCCGATTCATCAACATCGAGTCGCTGACCGAGGCGCGCCTGATCAGCAGGATCGCCACCGAGACCGGCAAGAAGGTGCGCGTAGGCATGCGCATCGATCCGGTTCTTTCCAAGCCCTACTACGACAAGGTCATCTCCACGTACAAGCAGAAGTTCGGCCTGCCCATCGATCAGGCCGAAGCGGCCATCGCCGAGATCGCCAAGATGCCGGGCCTCGACTTCCGCGGCATCATGACCCACATCGGGTCGCAGATCTTCACGCCGAGCCGATACCTGGTTGCGATGGAGAGGATCTTCGACCTCGTCACGAAGTGCGAGCGCCGCGGCATCCACATCGAAGAGATCAACATGGGCGGCGGCTATCCCGCCCAGAGCATGCGCAACCTGCGCCTGTCGCGACGGTTCGTCATCGCGCAGGTCCTCGAGCGCATGGGACGCATCGAGGTGAAGACGTCCTCGATCGACGACTTCGGCAAGGCGATCTCCGAGAAGTATCACGCGCTGGTCAAGAGCACCGGCTACAGCCCGCGCCTGGCCCTGGAGCCCGGCCGCTGCCTGTGCGCGAACGCGCAGACCGTCGTTGGCCAGATGCGCATCGTCAAGAACGACTGGCTCTTCACGGATATCTCCATCAACGACGTTCCCGAGAACCTCTTCTTCTCGGAGTGGCGTCTGGTGGTTCCCGGCGAGAAGCCGGATGCCAAAGGTCGGCCATACAACGTGGCCGGCCCGACGCTGGCCACGCAGGACGTGCTCTACTTCAAGCGTGAGGTTCCCGGCGCCGCCGAGGGCCGCGCGGTCGTGATCATGGACGCCGGCGCCTACAGCGTCGCGCGTTCCAACCAGTTCACGCGCCCGCGCAGCGCCGTCTACGCGATCAATCTCGAAGGCGACATCGAGCTGGTGCGCCGCGCCGAGACCGTCGAGGACGTCCTGCGCTCGCAGATCTGGCCCGAGGAGAGCGCCGCCCCTGCCAGCAAACGCGTAGCCTGACCGTGCGCGGAGTCAGGCCTGGATTGCCGGTTCTGTCGGCATTCCGGGACCTGACTCCGCAGCGCTCCGTTCTTTCCCGTCCCAGCCGACGACGCGGCAGGATCGCCGCCGGCAACGACGTGTATTCGTTTTCCGATTCAAGCGACTTCGTTCCGCCGCGCTACCGGCGTAGGTCGCGCCGACCGTGACACTGCAGCCAGCCCGGATACCGCAACAAGTGAATCTCGACCAGATCGACCTCGAAGCCTTCGAACGTGACATTGCCCAGCTGCGCACCGAGCTGCGCGCATCTCTCGGCCAGGACGACCTGCGCCATCTTCGCCGCATCGAGCGCTGGGGACGCGCCGCCACCGCCGTCGGCATGGCCACGGCATGGATCGCACCCAATCCGCTCAGCGCGGCCGCGCTCGCGCTCGGGCGCTCGACGCGCTGGCTGCTCATGCACCACATCGGCCACCGCGGCTACGACCGTGTTCCGGGCGTGGCGCCGCGCTACACCTCCCGCGTCTTCGCGCGACGCTGGCGTCGGATGCTCGACTGGCCGGACTGGATGGTGCCGGAGGCGTGGATCTACGAGCACAACATCCTGCATCACCAGCACACCGGCGAGACGCGCGATCCCGACCTCATCGAGCGCAACGTCAGCGGCGTCAACGCGTCGGACGTCCCGGTCGCCGTGCGCTACGGGCTGCTGGCCGTGCTGGCCGTGAGCTGGCGCGCTTCCTACTACGCGCCCAAGACGCTGCGGGCGTGGTGGCACCGCGGCGCTGGCGACGATGCGCCGCGGGCGACGCCGGTGGCGGCCTTGCTGCGCCGCTGCTACGCGCCCTATGCGGCGCTGCACTTCGTGGCGCTGCCCCTGCTGTTCGCGCCGTTCGGCTGGTGGGCGGCATTCTCCGCGCTCTGCAACTCGATGATGGCCGACGTCCTCACCAATCTGCACACGTTCTTCGTCGTCGGGCCCAACCACACCGGAGACGACGTCTTCCGCTTCGAAGGCAGCCCGTCCAGCCGCGGTGAGTTCTACCTGCGCCAGGTCGTCGGCTCGGTGAACTATCGGACCGGTGGCGACGTGCTCGACTTCGCGCACCTGTGGCTGAACTACCAGATCGAGCACCACCTGTTCCCCGACGCGCCGATGCTGGCGTACCGTCGCATCCAGCCGCGAGTGCGCGAGATCTGCGAACGCCACGGCGTGCCGTATCTGCAGGAGCCGGTCTCGCGCCGCTTCGTCAAGATGAGCCGCGTGTTCGTGGGAGCTTCCAGCATGCGCTGGATGGATGCGCCGGCGCCGCCCGTGCAGACCGAGGCGGCCTGACCCGCCTACGGAGCGATCGCCTGCGACGGGCACACGAGCTCCACTTCCTGCCCGACTGACGCCTTGAGGATCGCCAGCGAATCGCTGGCACTGATCCCGCCGGGCGCACCGACGTCGCACGACTCGACCTGGCAGCAGGCGGCGCCAACGGCAGTCTTCAGCGTCAGCAGCGCATCGGACGCCTTGATCGACCCGTCACGGTTGGCGTCCCCACAGAGCACCCCCGCGATCTGGCGCAGCGTGCTTTGAAGGAATGCGGTGTCGTAGATGAGGACGCGGGCGACCGCGCCCGCCGAAGCCTCGCTGCAGGCACCGGCCGCGCACTCGTTGTCGCGGAAGAAGCGCAGCGTCGAGTCGGAGATCATGGCGAGGTCGGTCGTGTCGGTGAAGCCGAAATAGGCATTGCCGTCGATGTAGCCGATGACGTTCTTGTTGGCATCGCGCGTGATGGCCATCTGCACCCAGGTATCGGGGCAGACCCGGCCTCCACTCGCAGACTTGTTGTAGAAGATCAGCGCGCCGCCGAGCAGGTAGAGACCGGTGTCGCTTTGTCCGTTCTTGAAATCGACCAGGCGCCGATAGCCGGAAAGATCGGCTAACCTCACCTCCAGGATGATCGTGTACGGCTCGGTGCCGTCGAGGCCGGTCGTGGGCGTGATCTGCAGCCCGTTGTGCTGCGGGAACTCGAATGCCGTGCGCGTGATTCCATGGATCTCGTCGACGATGAACATGCCGTCCGCGGGGCCGATCTCGGTCATTGCCGGCAGGGAGCCCACCACCGGCGCCAGCGTCTGATTGAATTGATAGTCGCCGATCAGGCCCTCGGTGGCAGCCGTCGATGTCGAGGGCGCCAGCAACAGCGCCAGGAGCCAGAGGCGAAGCACGCGGCGATTCATGAACGGCAGACCTCCGCCGGCAGTTGCCGGGCGCGCGATACTGCCACGCACGGCGTCGGCCGCAACACACTGGCCCCCGAGGTCGGTGCCGGCGCAACCGCGCCACGTGAAGTCACGCCGTGCGCAAACGCAGCGCCCGCGCCAGCAGGATCGCCGTGAAAGGCAGCAGCAGGCCGACCGCCGTGGTCGTGATGAGAAGATCGCCGAGCTGCGAGTAGTCCGCCGGCGTCACGACCGCTCCGGTGGCCGGGTCCTTCACTTCGCGGGTGACGACGAAGATCTGATTGACGTACTTGGTGCCGAGCTGGGCCAGCGACAGCGCAAGGTTGGTGAAGGAGGCCATCACCGCGAAGTAGGTGGCCTTGAGATTGGCCGGCGCCGAACGGGCGATCCAGGCCAGCATCGGAATCATCGCGATCTGCCCGAGCGGAGACTCGAGCGCGGTATCGATGAGCGCGATGAAGCGCGCTCCGATCAGCCCCCCCGTCATCTCGGAGGTCCACTCGTGCAGGCCGTAGTACATGCCGACGTACGGCAGGGTAAGGACGGTGCCGCAGATGGTCAGGAAGCCGACCACGTAGGTGATGGAACGCTCGGCCATGAAACGCCGGAAGATGAACATGCCCGCGAGTGTCAGCACGTTGCCGATCAGGCTGAGGACGCTGAAGAACTGCGGGTCGAAGCCGAGCGTGTCGATCATCCACCAGCTCACGCCGGGGCCCGTGGTCGGCAGCGCGCGAAAGACGAAGATGACGATGGCGGTGCCGACCAGCGTCTGGCGCGCCACGTCGTCGAGCTCGCGCGTCAGACGGGCGACGAGGAATGCGACGATCGCGAAGGAGCCGGCGAAGATGATCTCCTGGCTGTAGGCGATCTCGCTCAGGCCCATCGAGACGGTAAAGATCACGAACAGCAGCCCGCCGCCGAGAATCCACCAGTTCGGCGGCGGCGGCACGTGCGGCTCGCGCAGCAGCTCGCGCGCCCTGGCCGGGTCGATGCCGGAGGCGATGAGGCGGCGGCGGTCGCGCACCTTGAGCGCCGCCGCAACGGCCACGCCGAGCACGGAGATGAGCGGGATCGCCAGCGCCATCAGGTAGACGCGGCGGTACACCGGCGTCATCTGCTCGGGCGGGAGCTGCTCGAGCCCGGTGAAGACGTACAGGTTCAGCAACGCGACGATGACGCCGCCGCCGATGATGGCCACGCGCCCCAGCGTCTGCATCGTCGTGTGCATGAGCTTGCGGCGTTCCTCGGCGACCGGCCTGCCCTCCTCGTCGACGCGCGGCACGGCTTCGACCGTCATGGCGTCGGCGACGGCGTCCTGCAGGACGTAGCCGATCGGCGCGAGCAGAACGCTCAGCACGTACCAGGCTTCGGCCGGCATGACGGTGGTCATCGCGGCGCGATCGGTCAGCAGGCCGATCATGATGAGCAGGCTGGTCGTGATCAGCCCGGCGCCGAGATAGATGAGCCAGCTCTTCCAGCGCCAGACCAGATCCACGATGTGCCCGACCGGCATCTTCAGGGCCCACGGGATGCCGGCCCAGAACCCGAGGCCGGCAAGGAAGGCCGCCGACAATCCCAGATACTCCTTGACGAAGAAGGTGCCGACGATTCCGGTCAGGCTCGAAATACCCGCCGCCATGTACACCATGAGCGGCGGCAGGTAGGACAGCCGCATCTCGCGCCCGAGCTCGAAGACGTTCTGGTCCATCCAGCGCCACGCGGCCGATCCGTGGCGGACGACGTCACCACCGGGTGGAGCTGGAGTCTGCTGAGTCGGGTCGATCTGTTCCATTCGGCACCTGAGGGCGGACCAGGATCGCGTGAGCGCAGCGCGGGCGCGGCGCAGCCGCCGTTTTTGGGACGGCTCGCCGGCAAAGACAAAGCGCGGCGGCTGCGCGCCGCAGGCCGGCGACACCGGCGGCGCGGTGCCGCCAGCGCTCGCGGAGCCGCCGTTGCGCCCGCACCAAGCGCGTTTCATTCTGCGCGCCATGACGACGTCGGCACGGCCGCAGCGCGAGCACGAGTACCTGACACTGACCACGGACAGTACTCGGTGGGAGCGCTACGCCCCGCGGGCAGGCGACATCGTCATCTCGACGCCGCCCAAGGCGGGCACCACCTGGACGCAGATGATCTGCGCCCTGCTCATCTTCCAGTCCCCGGACTTCGGCCGGCCGCTAAGCGTCATCTCCCAGTGGTTCGACTTCCGCGGCGGCGACATCGATGCCATCGCCGCCGAGTACGAGACGCAGAAGCATCGCCGGTTCATCAAGACGCACACGCCGCTGGACGGCCTCCCCTTCTACGACGAGGTCCGCTACCTCTACTGCGGCCGCGATCCGCGCGACATCTTCTTCTCCTTCGGCAACCACGCCGAAAACCTCAGCGACAGCATGCGCGAGCGCATCATGGCGGCCGCCGGAATGGACGTGCCGCTCGAGTTCCCCGAGGATCCGAACGAGTCGTTCCAGATGTGGCTGACGACCGGTGCCACGCCTTGGATGGAGGATGGCTTCCCGTTCGGCTCGGCCTTCTATCATACGCGCACGTTCTGGCGGTTCCGGCACCTTCCCAACATCCTGCTGCTGCACTACGCCGATCTGAAGCGCGATCGGGAAGGCGAAATGCGCCGCATAGCGCGCTTCCTCGACATCGAGGTGCCCGAGGAAAAATGGCCGCAGCTGGTGCAGGCTGCGTCGTTCGAGAGCATGAAGGCCCGAGCCGCCGAGCTGGCCCCGCTGTCCGAAGAAAATGGCTGGAAGGACAACGCCCGCTTCTTCCACAAGGGGCAGTCGGGACAGTGGCAGGGCATGCTCAACGAGGAAAGCCTGAAGCTGTACGAGCGCCTGCTGGCCGAGCGCATCCCGCCCGACATGGCCGAGTGGCTGCACTTAGGCCGGCTCGGAAGCGCAGCCGCCGTGGACTGAGCGCCTTACGCGCTCGCTCAGCTCGTCAGGTCTTGGCGCAGCGCGGCCAGCTGCGTATCCGTCAGCCGCGTCCGCGCCTGCAGCCGCGGGTGGTCGACGACGACCTCGACCCCTGCGCCTCCGCAGATCGCCCGCCCGCCGGCATCGCCGATGCGGAACTTGACGTAGTGCACGGAGCTGACCTTGCGGTCGTCGATCTGGCGCATGTCGAAGACCGCCGGGAAGCTGCCTTCGCCTTCGATCTCCATGCTCACGTGCTTCTCGATCCCGACGAGCTCGGCAAGGCGGCGCGCGCGCACTTCCGGCTCCGGATACTCGAGCAGCAGCGTCGCCGACAGCTCCCCGTCGCCGGGCACGAGCTCGTTGTACGTCTCGACCTCATGCTTGAGCGCCCTCGGGTCGGTGATCTGCTCGACGCGCGCCATCTCCTGCACCTGGTAGAGCATCGTGTCGTGGTTCTCGAACAGCAGCGTGATCTCGTCGCCGAGCTGCACCCGACGCGCGGCCTTGATCGGCAGGATGCGCTGGCGCACCTGGTCGCGAACGCGCTCGTAATCCGCGTTGGGTTTCACTTCCGAAGGCTGGATGGGTCGCATGAATCACCTTCCTCTGGAACGCGGCGGCGCACCACATGCAGCCGCGCGTCGCGCTGGAGGCGGCAGGCCCGCCACTATGTCGCTTCATCCTCCCTGGGCGGCACGGGAGTGGGAAAGCCGTTCTCGCGGTAGGAGAGCGCCAGAACCTGCACGGGATGCATCGGACGCGTGCCCGTCGCCTGCTCGAACTGGATGGCCGCCAGCGGGCAGTCGGTGGCCATCACGCCGCCCTCCTGCATCGCCTCGAACGTCGCTTTTCCCACCTGCATCGAGAGAGCGAAGTTCTCCGTCTTCATCGCCCACGTGCCGTCGTGGCCGCAGCAGCCGTCGACCACGCGCACCGTGGCGCCGGGCACGGCCTTCATGGCATCGCGCGAGCGGAAGCCGATGTTCTGCGCCTTCAGATGACACGGCACGTGGTAGGCCACCGCGCCGGGCGTGCTGCGAAAGCTGGTGTCGAGATGACCGTTGCGGCGCAGCTGGTGAATGTATTCCATCAGATCGTGCGTTGCCGTGGCCACCTTGCGCGCGGCCGCTTCCATGTCGGCACCCACCAGCTCCGGATACTCCTTGCGCAGCGTGTAGGAACAGGTCGGATTGATCGCCAGGATCGAGCAGCCGCGGTCGGCGTACGGCGCGAGCACGGCCACGTTGCGCCGCGCCTGCTCGCGCGCGAAATCGACGTCGCCGCCGTCCAGCGCGGGCATGCCGCAGCAGGTCTGCTCGGGCACCAGCACGCGCACGCCGCTGCGTTCGAGCACCTCCACCGCATCGCGGCCGAGATCGGGATTGTTGTACTCGACGAAGCAGGTGTGGAAGAGCACGACCTCGTCCACCTGCCTAGCCGTTGCCGGCCTGGCGCCGCGCCGGCTCCACCACCGCCCGAACGTCTGGGACGCGAAATCCGGCAGAAGCTTGTCGCGATGGATGCCGGCCATCTTCTCGAGCACGAGGCGGTGGAAGCGCGTGGCATTGGCCCAGTTGGCGAGCCGCGCGACCCGGGTGGCAAGGCGCCCGAGGCGCATCGGATCACCCAGCATCCTCTCGCGCGGCCGCACGCCGCGCCGGCGCGTACGCTGCGCGGTGTAGCGCATCAGCAGGCGCGGGAAGTCCAGCTGGAACTCGTGCCCGTCATCGGCGGTGTACGGGCATTTCACGTAGCAGAGCTTGCACTGGTAGCAGAGGTCGACGACGCGCTCGACGTCGGCCGCACCGAGCGCGCGGACGTCGCCGTCGTTGGCGTCGATGGCGTCGAACAGCGCAGGGAAGGACGGGCACAGGTTGAAGCAGAGGCGGCAGCCGTGACAGATGTCGAAGACACGCTCGATCTCGTCGTGCAGGCCCTTCTCGTCCCAATACTTCTCGTCGGAGGGATTGTAGGACAGCCCCGGAGTCGGATGTGTCTTGATGGGGTCCAATGGCGCCTCTCGGTGCGGATGCCGAGCGCGGGCGAAGGCGACGTGCCGTGCGTGGAGCAGGAGCTGCCGTGCGCGAAGGCGCCGCGTCCTGCTCCACCGGCACGAAGCGAGCGGCTCGACCATCGCCGTGGCGATGAGCGAGCCGCCGCAATGCAGATCACCCGCTATCGGCGTCCGCTCGAAGTGATCAGGCGATGGTCTTGAGTCCCTGCTCGAAACGACCGGCGTGCGACTTCTCGGCCTTGGCCAGCGTCTCGAACCAGTCGGCGATCTCGTCGAAGCCTTCCTCGCGAGCAGTGCGAGCCATGCCCGGGTACATGTCGGTGTACTCGTGCGTCTCGCCGGCGATCGCGCACTTCAGGTTGGCCTCGGTGTCGCCGAGCGGAAGGCCGGTGGCCGGGTCGCCGCACTTCTTCAGATAGTCGAGATGGCCATGGGCGTGGCCCGTCTCACCTTCGGCGGTGTCGCGGAACAGACCGGCGATATCCGGATATCCTTCGACGTCGGCCTGCTTGGCGAAATACAGGTAGCGGCGATTCGCCTGCGACTCGCCGGCAAATGCCGCCTGCAGGTTCGCCTGGGTCTTGCTTCCTTTGAGTTGTGCCATGAGTGTTCCTCCACCTTGAAACCGCGAGGGCGCGGCCGTTGTTCATTGCTCGGTTGACGGGACATCGGCCGCAGGGCTGCGGCCGCTTTCGCTGCGCGCCGCCGAGGGCCGGCAGGCGCTGCAAAGACCGAAGACGTTGACCTTGGCGCCGTGGACCTCGAAGCCGTCGATGACCGCCGCGCTCGTCAGCACTCCGGCGCCGTCGAGACGATCGTCGTAATAATCGGCCACGCTGCCGCACGACTTGCAGATCAGGTGATGATGCTGGTCCTGGTTGGCGTCGTAGCGCGCCAGGCTGCTGCCGGTGGCGACCTCGTCGATGATGCCGGCTTCGGCGAAGAGCTTGAGGTTCCGGTAGACGGTGGCCAGCGAGACCTTGGGCAGATGCGGCTTTACCCGCAGATAGACCGCCTCGGCCGTGGGGTGATCGAGGCTCTCGGCCAGGCAACGATAGATCACGCGGCGCTGCGGCGTGTCGGCAAGGCCCGCGGCGCGGCAGCGCTGGGCGAAACCGTCCGCGGCGGCGGCCGGCAACATCCTGCGGGACTTGGAAGTCGTCATCGGCTGCGAATAATTATCATTCGCGTGTGGAGGGTCAAGGCGCGGGCGACGGCCTGGCGGGCGCGCGTCGCGTTCACTGCCGCGCTTGGCGTGCACGACGCGCCGACGAGCCGGCCGCCGGCCCCTCGATCCGCGCCAACCTGCTCATCCGTTGTTGGAAACGGTGGCTGCCCTCATTAATGCGCACCTACCGGGTCGAAACGTTTCCGCAGGAGTAGTGCCATGACCACAGCCGCGACCATTACGCAGTTCGCCAAGATGCTGAAGAACCTGGACCGCTGGATCGAGACGGCGGTCGAGCACGCCAGGAAGAAGGGCTTCGATCCGGAGGTGTACACGCAATCGCGGCTGGCGCCCGATCAGTACGAGCTGATCCGCCAGGTCCAGTCCGCATGCGACGCCGCCAAGTACGCCGCGGCGTACTTGTCCGGCAGCGAGGCGCCGTCGCACCCCGATACGGAAAAAACGATCGAGGAGCTGCGGGCGCGCATCGGCAAGTGCGTGGCCTTCGTCGAGAGCACCGATGCGGCAAGGTACGCCAATGCCGCCGACGCCCGCGTGTCGCCGGCGTGGCTGCAGGGAAAGTGGATCAAGGGAGACGAGTACCTGACCCAGGTCGGAGTGCCGAACTTCTACTTCCACGTCTGCCACGCCTACGCGATCCTCCGCCACAACGGGGTCGAGCTCGGCAAGATGGATTACGTAGGGGGTATCCCCGTCAACGACTGAGCGCAGCGTCCGTCGCGCGTCACATCTCCCGCCGCCCTTCGAGCGCACGCCCGACAGTGACCTGATCGCTGTACTCGAGCGTGCCGCCCACGGGAATGCCGTGCGCGATGCGGCTGACGCGGATGCCGAGCGGCTTGATGAGGCGCGCCAGATACACGGCGGTGGCCTCGCCTTCGATGGTGGGATTGGTCGCCAGCACGACCTCCTGCACGCTCTCGCCGCCCAGGCGCTCGATCAGCTCGCGGATGCGAAGCTGCTCGGGGCCGCGCCCGTCGAGCGGCGAGATCGATCCGTGCAGGACGTGATAGGTGCCGGCGAAGCCGTGGCTGCGCTCGATGGAGACCAGGTCGGCCGGCTCCTCGACCACGCAGAGGACGGAACGGTCACGGCGCAGGTCGTCGCAGATCGTGCACGGATCCTTCTCGGTCAGCGCGAAGCAGCGGCTGCAAAACCGTGTCTGCGTCTTGACCGTCTCGATGGCGCGCGCCAGCTCGCTGGCGAAGCCCTGGTCTCCGCGCAGGATGAAGAAGGCCAGACGCGCGGCGCTCTTCTCGCCGATGCCCGGCAGCCTGGTGAAGAGCTGAATGAGCGCCTGCAGCGCCGGCGTATAGGCCACGTCTTCTCCGTCCGACGACCGGGAGCCGGCGCCTCAGCGACCGAGCCAGCGGCGGAAGCGGCCGCCGCCCGTGCTCTCGCCCGCCGCCTCGTCCTTGTCGTCTTCGTCGGCGCCGAGCCCCAGCTCCTCGCCGCCGCCGGGCAATCCCATGTCGCCGGCGATCTTCTGCATCTCGGCTGCCATCAGGTTCTGCGCCTTGGCGATGGCGCCGTTGACGGCCTTGACGAGCTGATCCTGGAGTTGGCGCTTGTCCGGGTTCTCGAGCAGCGACTGGTCGATCAGCACCCGCTTGATCTCGAGCTTGCCGCTGCACACCACTTCGATCTTGCCGTCGGCGGCGGTAGCCGAGACGTCCCGCTTCTCGACCTTCTTTTGAATCTGCTTCATCTGCTTCTGCAGGCCGCGGGCCTGCTTCAGCATCTGCATCATGGATGGCTCTTCCGCCACGTTCGTACTCCTTTGCCGGCGCCGGACTACTCGTCCAGGACCGAAACCTTGGTCACGCGCCCGCCGAGCTCGCTGACGGCCCGGCCGACCAGCGGATCGGCCAGCGCCTCTTGCCGCTTGCGCGCGATTCGATCGTTCTCGATGCGTTGCATGCTCACGTCGCCGCCACCGCCGCTGTCGGTGATGGAGACCTTGACGTCCGGCCCGAAGTGCACGCGCGCCAGCTCGGTGATGCGCGACATGACGGTCGGGTTCTGCAGCTTGTCGGGACGCACGGCGGTGGATGTCGGCCACAGGTCCAGGTGCGTCGGCGTGATGCGCGTTGCCTTGCAGTTGGTCAGCGTGACGTAGAGGTCGAGGCCATAGCGCGTGCGCGCGTCGTTGACGAAGGCCTCCCAGCGACGGGCGGCGGCCTCTTCGTCGGAAACGGGCTCGGGCGGCTCACCCTCGGCGCCGTCCCACACCTCGGGCTGCGCCGGCGGACGCGAGCCTGCAAGCGGCAGGCGCTCGCCTGCCGGTCCCGGCGGCGCGGCGGCACACAGGTCGGAAACGCCGGCGGTCGCGGCCGGCGGCAGCGAGCCTGCCGTGTCGGCAGCGCCGGGCACCTGTCGGCGCGGCGCTGCGGCCGCAGGCGCGGGTGCCTGGCGTGCCGGCGCGGCGGCCGGCGGCGGCGCCGCCGTTCGCTGCGGAGCGGCAGGCGCGGGCGCGGCAACCCGTTGCGGCGGAGCGGCAGGCGCACGCACGGGCGTGACGCCGGCGCCGGCCGCCGGCTGCGCCCCTCGCCCACCACGATCGTCCCCGCCGGCGTTGAGCCGCGCCAGGATCTCGGCAGCCGTCGCGACCGGCTCCAGCGACGCGACCTTGAGCAGCCCCATCTCCAGCACCAGCTCCGGATGACTGCCGCGCCGCAGGTCGGAAGCCGTGCCGAGCAGCGAGGAGAAGATGCGCTGCAGGTCCAGCACGCTGCGCGCGCCGCTGAGCTCGTTCGCCAGGCGACGCTGCGCTTCGGGAACATTGTCGCCGAGAGCGCCGGCACCGGCCACGGCGGCAACCGTGACGTGCCGGACCGTCTCCAGAATCTCGCCCACCAGCTTCTCGGCGTCGTAGCCGTAGCGCCGGACCTGGGCGACCAGCTCGACGATGCGCGCGGGCTCGCCCCGAAGCACCGCCTCGACGCAGCCACTGACCAGCTCGGTGCCGGCAACGCCGAGCACCTGCGCGACGTCGTCGGCGCTCAGTTCGCCGTCGGCGCCCGAGAGCACCTGCTCGAGCAGCGACTGCGCATCGCGCATGCTGCCGTCGGCCTCGCGCGCCAGCAGCGCCAGCGCCGGGCGCGCGATCGGCAGCGAATCGCTGCCCGCGATTCGCGCGAGCTGTTCCGTGATTTCTTCCTCGCCCAGGCGGCGGAAGTCGTAGCGCTGGCAGCGCGACAGCACCGTGGCCGGCAGCTTGTGCACCTCGGTGGTCGCCATGATGAACTTGACGTGCGGCGGCGGCTCCTCGAGCGTCTTGAGCAGCGCATTGAATGCCGCCGTCGAAAGCTGGTGCACCTCGTCGATGATGTAGACCTTGTAGCGGCCGATGGCCGGACGGTACTGCGAGGCCTCGATCAGGTGACGCACCTCGTCGATGCCGCGGTTGGACGCGCCGTCGATCTCGATGACGTCCACCGAGGCGCCCGCCAGGGACTGGCTGCACGACGGGCACTGGTTGCACGGCTCGGCGCCCTGGCGGTTCGAGCAGTTGAGCGCACGCGCCAGCAGCCGCGCCACCGTGGTCTTGCCGACTCCCCGCGTGCCCGTGAACAGGAACGCGTGCGGCACCCGGTCGCGCTTGATGGCGTTGGCCAGCGTCGTCGTGACGTGGCTCTGCCCCACCACGCTCGAAAAACTCAGCGGACGCCAGCGCCGCGCTACAACCTCATACGACATGGCCGAACGCTGTCGGTACCACCGGGGCCGGCCCCGGGCAAGATGCTCAGGCAGCGTTGTGGCGTGCGGTGCTGCTGCGTCCCGTAAACGTGGGAAGAGTGAAGAAGAACGTGGCGCCCTTGTCCGGCGCCGCCTGCGCCCACACGCGGCCGCCGTGCCGGGCGATGATGCGCTGCACGGTAGCGAGACCGATTCCGGTGCCTTCGAATTCGTCGGGCGCGTGCAGGCGGTTGAATACACCGAAGAGCTTGTCGGCGAACTGCATGTCGAAGCCGCAGCCGTTGTCGCGCACGAAGTACACCGTCTCGTCGCTCTCGGCGTAGCAGCCGAGCTCGATGACGGGCCGGTCGCGGTCAGCGGTGAACTTCCAGGCATTGGAGAGCAGATGGCCGAGCGCGACACGGATCAGGCCCGTGTCGCCGTAGGCGCGCACGAGATCGCGCTCGATGCGCACCTCGACGCTGCGCTCGGGATGCTCGCGGCGCAGCTCCTCGACGATCCGGTTGGCGGCGGCGGCCAGATCGACTTCGGCGGGCACGATCCGCTGGCGCGTGTAACGGGCGAGGTTCAGCAGGTCGTCGATGAGCCGGCCCATGCGCTGGCTCGCGTCGCGGATCCTCTTGAGGTAGCCCTTGGCGCGGTCGTCGAGCTTGTCGGAGTACTCACTCATGAGCATCTCGCTGAAGCCGCTCATCGCGCGCAGGGGCAAACGCAGGTCGTGCGAGATCGAGTAGCTGTAGGCTTCGAGCTCGCGGTTGGATGCGAAGAGCTCGCGATTGACGCTCTCGAGCTCGGCGGTGCGGGTGCTGACGCGTTCCTCCAGAGACGCGTTCAGGCGCCGTATCTCCTCCTCGGCACGAGTGCGCTCGGTGATGTCGCGGATGCTGACGCTGGCGCGATTTTCGCCGGTTGCCGCGTCCACGAAGCTGGCCGATGACACCTCTCCGACGAACGTGCTGCCGTCCTTGCGGCGAAACACCATGTCGCCCTTGAAGGTGCCCGTGCTGCTGCGAGCCGTGATCGCGCGTTGCAGGTCGGAGGGATCGGCAAGCACGGCCCCGCGCGGCAACGCGCGCAGCTCCGCCTCCGTGTAGCCGAAGGCGCGGCAGGCGGCAGGGTTGGCCGCCAGGATCGCACCATCGGGGTGCGCGACCAGGACCGGGTCGATGCTGCATTCGAATGTCGAGCGGTAGCGTTCCTCGCTCTGGCTCAGCGCCTGCTGGTAGCGCTCGCGTTCCTGGAGCGCCGCGCGCGTGATCCACACGCCGAGCGCGGTCAGCACGAAAGTTGCCACCGTCAGCATCAGGACCAGCAGCTGCTGCGTCTGCCGCGATGCCTCGCCCAGCGTGTACGAGAACGCGTCCTCGAGCGGAGTCAGAATACGCTCGATGCGGTCGATCTGCGTCAGAAGCACCGCCACCCGCGCCGGATCGGGATGTTCCTTCTGGACCTCGGCGCGGAGCTGGTCGGCAAGATGGGTGAGCTTCTCGATGTGCTGGTCCGCTTCGGTCCAGATGTCGATGGCGGCACTGACGAAGCTGACGTTCCGGAAGCGGCGGAAGAGCATGATCATGCCGTCGATGTCGGCAGGATCGTTCCGGCCCTCCAGGAATCCCTGACGGACCAGCGAGTAGTCGGGCTCGGGTTTCTCCAGCTCCTCGCGCGCCTTGCGGTCGCCGAGGGGAACCGCGATCGCTTTCAGGTAGCGCTGGAACTCCCGCTCGTCGCGGTTCTGGGCGTAGCGCTGCAGGTTGTAGACGGCCTGCTTCTGCGCCTTCGACCACATCGCCTCGCCGGTCACATACGCCCGCAGCGCCGTCAGGATGTCCATGCTGACGGCGGAGAAGATGAGCAGGCAGGCCAGCGTCAGGACGAAGGGGCAGATGACCAGGAGGAAAAGTCGCGTGCCGCTGGCTATGGGCCGGTGGATCTTCAGGGAACCCCCTCCGGTTGCTACGAGCTGTCCCGGCCCCCGCCCCGATCGATCAGGCCGATTCAGCACCTGAGGGATCGGCAACTCCTCCAAAAATTCTTGGCACGACAGCGCCGTGGGTGTCCAGTTGGAAAGGCACGTTTCTCCGTCGGCTTTGCCTCCGCCGGGTGCGGGCGCACCGCCCGCCACCACCGCAGATGGCTCGTCCTGACCCTGCACGTTTGCTATGGCATGGCGGCGCGTCGCCACGTGCCTCTTCCACGCCGCGATGCCTGAGGGGAAAGGCATGACGGTTCCATATCAGGGCGTCCCGCATGGCTGGTTCGCCGTTGCCACCAGCAGCGAGCTGCGCCGCGGTTGCGTCCTCGAGCGACGCTATTTCGGGCGGGAATGGGTGCTGTGGCGCAGCGTCAGCGGCCGCGTGGCCATGCAGGACGCCTACTGCCCACACCTCGGCGCGCACCTCGGTGACGGGCGCGTCTGCGGCGAGCACCTGCAGTGCCCCTTCCATCACTTCGAGTACGCGACCGACGGCCGCTGCGCCGCCACTCCCTCCGGCGGCGCGCCGCCGAGCATCCGTCTGGTTGGCCTTCCCATCCGAGAAACCAACGGGATCATCCTCGCGCACTGGCACGAGCGTGGGGAGGCCCCGGCCTGGGAGCCGCCCGACCTCGACGAAGAGGAGTTCACGGGCTTCCACTTCAGCAGCCGGACGTTTCGTGGTCACCCTCAGGAAGTGTCCGAGAACAGCGCCGACTGCGGCCACTTCGGACCCACGCACGGCTACGGCAATGCCTGCATCACGGATGGGCCGCGCATCGAAGGGCACGTGCTCTACTCTTCGTACACCATGGACCGCAGCCTCGACTTCATCGGCTTGCCGCGCGCCAAGGCCGAGCTTTCCTTCGATGCGCAGGTCCACGGGCTGGGCCTGTCGCGCGTGCGGGCGCGAGTCTCCCGCGTTGGGATCGAGGCCGATCTGCTGATCCTGCCGACTCCGATCGATGCCTCTACGGTGCAGCTGCGTTTCGGCGCACGCGTGCGCAGGTCGCGCGTGCCGCTGCTGACCATGCTGATGAAGGCCGCCTTCGTCCGCGGCTACCATTCCGACTTGTTGCGCGACATCCCGATCTGGACGCGCAAACGGTTCGTGGAGCGGCCGCCGCTGACGGCGGCCGAAGCGCCAATCGCGATGTATCGAAGGTATGCGCGGCAATTCTATTGCGACGCATCGGCCGGCCAGCGCCGCGCCGCAGTGGGCGAGTGATGCGCCGCCTCACCGGGAGCGGCTCGCCGCGTCACGCGTGAAGAGGCGTCGTCCCTTGCGCTAGCTTCGCCGCTCGTTGCGCAGGCCGTTGCTGGCGATGGTCTCGAGGTCGTCCAGGATTTCGAGCTTCTCCGCATCGCTCGGGTCGCCGTCGTCACCCTCGTCGCGGTTATAGTCGACGATGGCGGCGTCGTTGGCCAGCTCCGCGTCGTGCGCATGAACGATGGCCTCGCGCAGCTCCGGATCGAGCTTGTCGCAATCGAACATCACCTTCTGGTAGCCCACCTGCGCGACGGCATCCGCCGAGACGTCGAAGTCGCCCGCGTTCTCGACGTAGACCGTCAGGCGGCGACGCTCGGGATCGATTCCCCGGATGGCGCCGAACTCCTCGGTCCCGTCCTTGGTGAAGGCGTGATAGCCCACTTGGATGTCCTCGTTCATGGCCGTCTCCTTGCGTGCTTCGCGCGTCCGACAGGAGAGTAGTGGCCTGCCATTGCGCCCTCAGCAACGCGTTTCGCGCCCGCGCACGCACGCCGTGCGCTCATGGGCGGCAGCCGCTCGCTCACGCGTGTGCGAGCAACTCGCCCGGGCGCAGGCGTGGCCCTCAGCTTCGCCGCTGCGACCGCGCACGGTCCACGCGGTGGATGAGGTCCTCGCCGATCTCGATCCTGCCGAACGGGTTCAGGCGCAGCCCGACGATCGGGGAGAAGGCGATCTCATCGCCGAACCTGCACGGCGCCGCCAGGCGCAGCGTGATGCGCGGCGGATTGACCAGCGTCGTGATGCTGACGTTCATGACATCGGACAGCGCAATTCTCTCCTCCTCCCCGCCGCGCTTGAAGAGCAGGAAGTCGCCGCAGTCGTAGACTTCATCGGCTAGATCACCCACCAGCTTCCTGGTGGTGACGAAGCCGAAGGCCGCCATGACGGTGGGGATGACGAAGAGCATCGGCCTTTCCCGGCCGCGGCCGCTGACGGCGACGTGAACGAGGAACCCGCCGAGGAAGACGAACCACAGCACGGGAAAGACGCGCTTGTTCAGAAACGTGTACGGTGAGGAGAGGCGTTTCATGGCCGCAGCCGGATGCTGGATGCTAGCACGGCGGTGCAACGTTTCCTTGGCGCGCGCGGACGGCCGCGGGCGTCTGCCAGGCTCGCCGCCGGCCCTCCTGCGCATCGTCACCGATGCAAGCGCCCACTCTCGATGGATTTTGCGGCCCGATGCCGCAGCATGCGCAGTTGCCGATGATCGACGACGAACACGTGCGCAGCCGCGACGTGTCCAGGGAAGGTGGCCGGCCGCGCCCGCGCGTCCTTGCCGCAGCTGTCGCGGCCGCCATGGTCGCCGCGGCCGCCGCAGCCGTGGCCTTGCCGGGCCTGGAGCGGTGGCAGCTTCGCCAGCGCTGCCGGTCAGGGGCTTCCGTCGACGATGCGACGCTGCGCCAATGCCTGGCGCTCGAAGCCGAAGGCGCCTTCGAGGCAAGTGAGCGCAACGGCCGGCGAATCGTGGAGGCGGCAATTCGCGCGGCGCCGGCGACCGTGCCGATGTTCGACGGCCGCGCCTTCGACGTGTGGGCGTATAACGGGCAGGTGCCGGGGCCGACCTTGCGCGTACGGCGCGGCGATACGCTTCGCGTTCACTTCACGAACGGCCTGCCGCAGCCGACTACGATCCACTGGCACGGCGTACGCGTGCCCAACGCCATGGACGGCGTGCCGGGCGTGACGCAGGAACCGGTCCAGCCCGGACAGACGTTCGTCTACGAATTCACCCCGCGCGAGGCGGGAACGTTCTGGTTCCATCCGCATCTGCGCTCGAGCGAGCAGGTCGAGCGAGGCCTGTACGGCGTGCTGATCGTCGAGGACGAAGCACCGGCCGCGCACGTCGAGGAGATGATCTGGGTGCTGGATGACTGGCTGCTCGACGGCACCGGCCGGCTGCGCGAGAGCTTCATCACCCGCAGCGACCTTGCGCACGACGGACGCTGGGGGAACGTCGTGACGGTGTCCGGCAAGGTGCGTCCGCGATTCTCGGCACGTCCGGGGCAACGCCTGCGCATCCGCGCGGTCGACGTCGCCAATGGCCGCGTGTTTGCGCTCGACTTTGGCGAGCTGCGGCCGCAGATCATCGCGCAGGACGGAATGTATCTGCCGCAGCCGCGACCGGCTTCGCGCGTCGAGCTGGCACCGGGCAACCGCGCCGACTTCGACCTCGTCATCCCCTCGGACGCTGTCGGCCGCACTTTCGTGATCCATGACCGGTTCACCAGGACTCCCATCGAGCTCGCATCGATCACTGTCGAAGGCGAGGCGGTTGCGACGCCTCCTGCAGGGCATCCGTCCGGCACCGTGCCGGCGTGGGCGGAGGCGTCGAGGCTCGCGCCGGACCATGAGCTGCGCCTCAACGCACGTGCCGGCGGCCCCTATGGCATCGAATGGACGATCAACGCTGCGGTGATGCGGCATGACGAGCCCGGGCACCATCATCACGAGGCGCCGTATCGGCTCGACGCCGGCCGCTTCGCCAAGATCCGCTTCATCAACGATTCGGCACGCCTCCATCCGATGCACATCCACGGGATGTTCTTCAAGGTACTGGCGCGCTCCGGTTCCCCAGTGGACGAACCGGCATGGCGTGACACGGTGCTGATGCGGCCGCGCGAATCGATCGACATCGGTGTGGTTCCGGTCGACCTCGGACGTTGGATGCTCCACTGCCACATCCTGGAGCATGCGGACTCGGGAATGATGACGCTCGTTGAGGTACGTTGAGGCAGATGCCACGCGGCGATGCTGCCGTCGGGCGTGCTACCGTTCTCGATCGCCACCGGCAGATATGGCCTCGCTCGCGCAAGCGCTGGAATGAACATGCGACGACAGCTTCGCGCAGTGCGCAGACGCGCTGGCGCAGCAGAGTTTCGACGTTTGCTCACCACGCGACCAGTCATTTTTCTGCTGGATGCGCGCCATACCCACGGCTGCGGTCCTGTCGACTGTGCAATTGCCTGCTAAAAAAGAATCGCACCGGCACAACATGAATAATACAAACCCGCTGCCGGTCGCAGGTCATTATGAAGAAACTCAACGCATGCACGGCAATCCTTGGAGCAGCCTTTCTCATCACAGTTGCACCCGCGCCGATGAGCTTTGCCCAGTCGGAGACTGGGCTGGAACACGGCAAGGGGCACCAGAAGAACAAACACGGCAGCGCAACCGGCTCTGAAAAGGCCGTTGGCACGGGCGGATCGGGCGCCGCATCCACGAGTGGCACCGCGACCAGCACGGGCACCGGCGGCTCAGGCACCGCGACCAGCACGGGCACCGGCGGCGACGCTGCGAGCAACACTCGCGGCGGCGACACCACCGGCGGCGCGGCCACCGGCGGATCGGCGAGCAGTGGCGACACCACGGGTGCGACCATCCAGCTCGGCGACAAGGCCAAGATCATGCCGCATTCGACGGTGAACACGCCGACGACCGGCAGCACCGCGACGGGCGGAGCGGCCACTGGCGGTAGCGCCACTGGTGGTACCACCACCGGCGGCTCGGCCACTGGCGGAGCCGGCACCGGCGGCACGGCCACCGGCACCGGCGGCAGCGGCACCGGCGGCTCGATCGATCGCACCGGCGGCTCGGCCACGGGCACCGGCGGCGACGGCACCGCCGCCCCGTAAGGTCCGATACAAAACATAGAGAACGCAATGACGGCCCGCGGGAAACCGCGGGCTGTCGCGTTTCGTTTCCATGAAACCATCATCACTCTGTGTTCCATCGCTATCCGGCATCGCCACAACTGCGGCGTTGTCGATTCTTTGCCTGACATCTCCCGCGCAAGCGGATCCGCAGAAACATCGACGAGGCGACTCAAGCGTGACGATCACGGGCGGCACGGTGACTGGTGGCTCCGCCGTGGGCGGCTCGGCTACCGGCGGCTCGGCTACCGGTGGCTCGGCGCGGGGCGGTGACGCGCGCGGTGGTGATGCCGTCGGCGGGTCTGCGGTCGGCGGCTCGGTGACTGGCGGCTCCGCAACCCCCGGATCGGCAACGAGCGGCTCGGCAACGGCCGTTGGCGGCAGCGCCACGAGCGGCAGCGCGACGAGTGGAAGCGCCACGCCGGGAATGGCGACGGCAACCGTGGGCGATCGCACCATCCGCGCGTCCGGCGACAGTGGTGTGAGCATCCAGGCAGAGGGAGGCAGGGCAAGAGTTCGCGTCGGAGAGCACGAGCTGCTGGTCGAAGACGACCGCGTCATCGTCAACGGCGAGGTTCGCGCCAGGCTATCGCCGTCGGCCGACGACATCCAGGTCACCGTGCAAGATGGACGGTTGACGGTGCGCGCCGACAGAAGCGAAGTGCTGTCCGAAGACCTGCGACACTAGATCGCCGGCCGCGCGATCCTACTCAGGCCGTCGTCGCCTACCACCGCCGCGATGCCGGCAGTCGATCTTCTGTAACCTGGCGGTGGGCGGAGGTATCGGAGATCCGTTCTCTGCGGACTGGACCGCAGATTCCCTGATACTCGGGAATTTACTGGGAGTTCTCGCGACTGGCTGCCTAGCGGCGAGTCTGCTGCGCTTGCCTGAATCCGAGTGAATTCCCTGAACCACCGAACAGAATGCCTCGCCGGATCAGGGAACGCGCGGGAACGCAGTCGCCTGCGCGTGGGATGCCAATGTCGGGCCAATCGTTGGCATCATTCGCGAGAGACTTTTGTCACCAAAAGCTGTGGGAATTGTCACCGGAATTCGGGGCGTCCCGAAAAAATCGCTGTTGGTCCCAGCGGTCAGCAAAATTAGATGGGGCCAATTTTCGTAGGCCCTCGCGACAGAATCGAAGCCCCGGAGCCATTGTCTCGTGAAGACAGAAGACGGGCCCTCCAAATACCGAGAACTCCGCCGGCTTCCGTTCCATTCCATCAAAAACGTGCCGTACTGGGCGTAAACTCAGAGTTGCTTCTGGGTACACTTCAGGTTATCTCTGGCGCGTGTGGGAGTTGGAATTCACGCGCGATGCCGCGAGGGCGCTTCTGCGGATGCCGAGAGACCAGACTCTTCGTATCCGCCGCAAGCTCGACGAACTGGCGAAGAACCCGCAGGCGGCCGCCAACGTCAAGAAGCTGACGGAGCATCCGGGCTACCGTCTGAGAGTCGGCGACTGGCGCGTCGTGTATTTGCTCGACCATGGACGCATCGTGATCCAGGTAATCCGAGTCGCGAAGCGAGGTGTATCGATGAGTGTCCGAATTCTCGAAGCCAATGGGAAGCCTGCGTTCGCAGTGCTTGCTTACGATGAATACCAGGCGCTGCGCGCGTTGGCCGACGACGCGGAGGACACCGCCGCGCTCGTTCGTTTCGCGAAGCGCTACGCCGCGGGCAAGGAGGAGACGGTCCCTGCCGCTGTCGTCAATCGGCTGCTGGCCGGGGAGACTCCGCTGCGCGTATGGCGCGAGCACCGCGGTATGACGGCAGCCCAGGTCGCGGCGTCCGTCGACATCACTCCCGCCCACGTCTTCAAGCTGGAATCCGGCAAAGGGGATCCTTCGGTCGCGCTGCTACGCCGGCTTGCGAAGGTGCTTCGCGTGTCGCTCGAAGACCTAGTCGGAGCTGAACCGGACTGAAGGGGATAAGGGATAGGAACAACAAGCGGCCATCTCCAAGCGTCGCCGGTCGAATCCGTCGGCCGCGCGCCGCAGCTCTGGGTCCGTCCGATCGGTCCCCCACCTTGCCGACCTGGCCGGGCGTGCTGCGCATCGACGTCGACATGCGTGGAGGCGACGTCAGCCATCCGATCTGGCGCCAGCCGCTGACGAAAATGACCGACAACTACTACATTCCCAGCGACAACCCTTTCGTCGGTGTCACCGACGCGCTCGAGGAGTTCTACGCCATCGGCCTTCGCAGCCCTCACCGCATGACGCACGATGCCGCCGACGACCTGACCTGGATCGCCGACGCCGGCCAGAACAATCGCGAGGAGCTCGACATCCTGCAGGCTGGCGCCAATTTCCAGTGGAACTGGCGCGAAGGCAGCATCGCCTTCGAGGACCACCTCGGGGTTCCCAGCCCGCTCATCGGCACCGGACCGATCCGATCCTGGATTACGACCGCAGCCTGGGCGGGACCATCATCGGCGGATACGTCGATCGCGGCAGCCGTTACGCGATCTCTACGGCAGGTACATCTACGGCGACTACCTCTCGGGCCGCGTCGGGGCCCTTCGGTACGGGAAGACCGGGCAGACCGTTTCGGTGCTGGAGAACACCCTTCTCATGCAGACGCCGTTCCGCTTCCGCGAGGATGGGATCACCTCCTTCGGAGTCGACCATGCCGGCGAGATGCACCTCTTGACGCTCGGCGAGCCGGGTCAGATCCACAAGATCGTGGCCGCTCCCAAGGATCCCGGCGCGATGCCTCTTCTGCTCTCGCAGACCGGGCTCTTCACCGATCTGTCGCCGCTGACGCCGCGCACCGGTCTGGTTCCGTACTGGGTGCGCAGCCCCCTATGGTCGGATGGCGCGCTCAAGCGGCGCTGGCTGGCGGTCCCCACGGGTAGCTCCATCACGTACTCGACCGACGGCGCGTGGACGTTCCCGGCCGGCAGCGTCTTCGTCAAGCACTTCGACCTAGCCACGTCGACCGCACAGCTGACACCGCTGGAGACGCGTGTGCTGGTGATGCAGGCCAGCCGGCAGCTCTATGGCGCAACATATCGATGGCGCGCCGATGCAAGCGATGCCGATCTCACACCGAGCCCTTCGAGGCCGAGATCGCCGTGCAGACCGGCGGCGGCACGCGAATGCAGACCTACTGGTTTCCCGGCCCCAACGGCTGCCTGACCTGCCACACGGGCGGCGCCGGCCAGGTCCTCGGAATCAAGTCGCGCCATCCGACCGGCCTGACCGCCGACGCCTCGCTCGACTCGGATCTCGATCAGCTGCAGTGGCTGAGCGATGCCTCGTACTTCTCGACGCCGTTGAGCGACGAGGCCATCGCCGCGATCGAGCCGTTGCGCGCGTTGGACGACGAGACGGCGACGGCCGAGACGCACGTGCGCTCGTATCTGGATTCGAACTACTCGCACTGCCACGGTGCTATCGTGATCGACCGTGCGCTGTGGGACGGCCGCTTTACCACGCCGCTTGCGGAGCAGGGCCTGGTCATGGGCGAGCTGGCCGGCGACTATGCCAGCGACGCCGCGCGGGTGGTGCGGCCCGGTGTCCCGTCGCTGTCGATCCTCCATCAGCGAACCGAAACGACGGATCGCGCCGCTCGCATGCCATCGGTCGGACGCGCCGAGCGTGACGAGGAGTTCGTCACCGTTCTGGAGGAGTGGATCAAGAGCCTGCCGCCTCCGCCTTACCGGTGTCCGCCGGCAGTGCGCGAACCGTCACCGTGCCGCGACCGGCAGCAGGAGAAGGCGCACTTGCGAATAGATGCAGGCGCGCAAGGCGACAGGCTGGGTTGGGATCACGTCCACGGACCGCAGGTGACGGCCGCCGAGCTGCTCGATCCGTCCGTTGATTCGACAGCGAGCTACGCGCTGTGCGTTCACGACGACGGCGCGCTCTCACGCGAGCTCATCTTCGCGAACGAGTGCGCCGAGCCGGCGTGTTGGACCGCACGCAGTCCCGGCACGCTTGCCTACCCGGACCGCAACGTCTCGGGCGCAGTGGCCGGGGCGCGTCTTCGCGCCGGCGCCGGCCGTACCCGCTTCTCGCTTGCTGGCGGAGGGCCTGCATCCTTCGAGGCTGCCGGTGGCCACTCCGGTGGTTGCCGAGCTGTCGATGAGCCGCGACGGTGTCGAGCAGTGGTGCGTGCGCGCCGAGCTCGACGCCGTGCGGCGCAACACCGCGGTGCAGGCGCGGCTGACCACGCAATGATGCCTAGTAGGTAGTATGCTTCCATCGGTGCGGCTCAGTTCATCACCACGAACGTCGCCGACGTGCTGTACTTGCCGCTCTTGTTTCACGGCGCGCAACTGCCATTGGCGGTGCCGTCGTCGATCACGTCGCAATCGAACGGTAGCTCGCCCGCTTGACGGTAGATGCGGCAAGCTCGACAGATCACGCCGCGGTGCATGCACTGCGTGAACACTTGCGGTGAAGACGTTGCGCATTGACCCGGCAAAAGTCGCGCCAATTCTGTCGGAGCGCAGCTCAGCAGAACGGTTCGCTCCAGCTTGTCGAGCGCACGAAACAGCAGGCGGTCCTCCTTGGGTGTGTCGCCCGGGGCGGCTGTCAAGCAATACGCGAAGCTCTGCGGTGCGGTCACTTTGCCTTGATCGATGCGGACGTCCGTGCAGGCCGTGTAGCGGCGCATGTACTTGGCCATGACACCGTCGACGGCTTTAACAGTTAGCTTTTGACAGCGTGCGCCCGATGAGTTCTGGCTGCGGATGACCGGTGCCGCGGATATGTCTCGTCCAAACAGGTCTTCGAGAAGGGCGGTCCGCTCGGCGACCGCTGCATCGATGGCGGCGGCCATGCCGGCGTAACCGTACTCGACTTTGCTGCACTCCGGCCATTCAGAGGCGATCGCGTCGTCGCGTGCGGCAGCGAGGCTATCATTGGGGCTGTCGACGCAGTCGCCGAAATCATCGCGGGCAGCCTGCGCATCCGACAGGCACGACAGGCTCTGTCGTGCCTGCATCGAGCTCACGTTTATCGCCGTTCGATTCGCGACACCGATGCAGGCCTCGCCGATCTGGCTGATCCGTGGCTCGCGCGAACACGAAGGTGAACACCCGTCTACCGCTTCAGTATTCGCGTCGTCGCACTCCTCGGCCGGCGTTTCCAGTAGCCCGTTGCCGCACGTCGGGACGAGAGGCGTGCCGAGGACAGGGCCGAACACGTCACTTTCTTGGCCATCCGCCGTGACAGCACTCGCGAAATACTGATAACCGATACCGGCCTGAAGCGGACGGTCGAGAAAGGAACTTTCCACGCCGTCGGCGATCAACTCCAGCGGTGAATCTGCCAACGATCGGTAGATGCGGAAGCGGTACGGCCATGGGTGGATGACGTCGATACGCACCGCGTCCGTCAGATCCGAGGAGGTTGTGATTCCCGTCGGCGCGATCAGCTCGCGGAATCGCTTCACGGTCTCGTAAGTCTGATCGATCGCCATCGCGCAGGCCGCGGCGTCGGCCGACCCCGCCGCCACGCCGGTCGGTGCTCCCTCGTAGAGAACTTCCGGGTTGGCGAAGTACGGAATCTGGGGACAGCTCCCCGCGCAGCCCTCAAAAGAAGCCATCACCGTGCGGAAATCGCCTCGTGGTTCCTGGTAGCCATAGGCGTAGGGAAATGCCGGCACCGACCCGGCGTTCACCCGATCATGCTGGCAGCCCATGTTGTGCCCCAGCTCGTGCGCGAGGGTCAGTCCGCCAGGGAGGCAGGAGAAGAGCACCATGCTGAAGGCAGACGACTCGAAGGAGACGTCCACGTCCTGCATGAGATAGGCACGGCCGCAGACGTTGTCGGAAGTGTGCGAGACGAAGACGACGAGGTCAGCGAGATAGGCGTTGCGCAGCGCATGGACCTCATCGAGGACTCCGTCACCGGGATCACGCAGGCTCGGAACGATCGCCGCAGGATCAGGCGATACCTCGGGATAGTCGAGGCCGGCGACATGAGCCAGCCGGATTCTCGTGATCATGCCGCTATTGTCGTAGGCGTCGTTTGCGGCATCCACAGCAAGCTGAATCTTTGCCTCGGCTGCTGGATCGAATGTCGCGATTCGGTTGGTGTAGACCACCAGGACATTGATGACGTCCGAGTGGCGCTCGCGTACAGATGGCAGCGAATGAGTGACGTCCGGAAAGTCACGCCGTTTGTGTCCGTGGGACGCCCTCAGAGGCTCTCCGTCGCCGTATATGGGCTGTGGCTGCAGTTGCCGGATCCAGTGAAGTCCGTTCGCAGCCGGTTCCACTTCGAAGGTTGCATAGTCCACCTGAACCCGTGCGACGATGCCGTCCTCCGCGACTACCGCCACCGCTTGACCGACGTCAACGCCCTCGAGCTTGCCGCTCCAGCTCAGCATGCCACCAGCTCGGTATGTCAAGGCGGTCCGGCGGGCGAAGACGCGGACATCGTCGAACAGATTCAGCTCGACAGTTGATGAGCGTTCCAGCAGCCCGGCCTCGAGCAGGACGAGCCGTTCGCGCAACGCCCGGCCGGCAATGCCTTCTTTCACCGCCGGCACTGCTTGGAGGGTGGTGGTGATGAGATCCTCAGTGGCAGGAAAGAAAAGCGGCGGGGCGGCCAACGCATCTATAGCCGCCGCGAGACAAAAGGCGACCACCGGTGCTACTGCGACCGTCTGCCGTGACATGGGCCGAACCTAGCAGTCAGGCATTGACTGTGGCCAGCGACTCCACCGCGTTCCTTGGTCTCGGTCGTGACTCCCGTCCCTCAAGCATGGTCACCACCTCGAACGCCGGCGTGATCGCGACGATCTTGTTCGCGGTGACCAGCATTACCCACAGGTTGCCTTCGGAGTCGAAGCCGCAGCCGTCGGTCAGACCGAGGCTGCGCAGCACCTCGGGGGATAGGAAGAACAGGCCGCCATCTCCAAGCGTCGCCGGTCGAATCCGTCGGTCTCCTGTCAACTCGGCCGCGCGCCGCAGCTCTGGGTCCGTCCGATCGGTCCCCCACCTTGCCGACCTGGCCGGGCCGTGCCGCTGCGCCAGCGCGTCGATCTCGAGCGCGGCGAAGTAGGCGTAGCCGGAAGCGAAGTCGAACCAGAACTCTATTGGTGATGGCGGTTCGCTCATCTCCATACCCTCAGGCCAGTTCAACGCGGAACGAGTTGGACGATCGGAATCGTGCGGCCGGCCTGCGCAGCTCGCGCGCGATAGCCTTTGAACTCCGGGAAGACTTTATCCGCAAGCTGCCAGAGCCGCTGTCGCTCGGCGTCGTCCTCGACGACGACGGCGCGCAACGGAACGCCGCCGTAGATGACGTCGAAATTCTTGCGAAGGTTGTGGTACCACGCCGGGTGCTCCGGCAGGCCGCGCTTCGATGCAATGATCGTGACTCGGTCGCCGTCGTGGAAGTAGAGCGTGGCGTTGAAACGCGGCTGGCCGGTCCGGGCGCCTCGCGTCTCCAGCAGCGCGGTTGGAAGCGGGCTGGCGGTGCTGAGGCGGCCGTTCGTGAGCCTGAGGAGGAAGGGGTCGAGCTTCCAGGAGATGTTGGTGGAGATCCAGGCGCCGAGGCTTGTGGAGGAAAGGCGCGCGAGGGCGAGGTAGAGGCGGCTGCGCGGCTTATTTGGATCGACGTAAGGGAGCATCAGTCGCGACGCCATGCTTCAGCTGTCAGCAACGGATTCGGCAACTCGAGGTCACAAACTGTGACCTCAAGTTCGAGATACTCTTTCGCACCGGAGCGACTATCCATGTGGCTGTCCGAGCATCAAAGCGGCACCCACTGAAAGGGAAGCGGGATGGTGGCGGTGCGTCTCTCCATCGCGTTCGACACGACGGGCGGAGAGCTGGCTTGCACAGCAGATCCAGTACGACCCGGCCGCGGTCGAGCGGAAGCGAAAAACACTGGGAGTAAAGCCTATCGCCGCGTGACGGGTCGGGATTGAGTCGCCTAACGATTGCCTGAGCGGCGGGCGCCCTGCGCCTTCAGCAACACCGCCTCGTCCCGTCCGCTGCATGTGTAGTTGGACCCACCGCTCACAGCTGCTTTAACAACCTTTCGTATTCCGGGTGCGTTCCGATCCAGAACCAGACAACTTCGTCCCCATCGACCGTCGCTACCGCTCGGTGTCCCAAGCCGATCCGAGCAGAATAAATTGGAAGTTGCGGATGTACCGGCTTGAACTGCAGGCTGGGATGCGAGGGGTTGTCTTTGAAGAGGCGGTAGGAGCTGCGCGCCCGCGCACGAACGTGGGCCGGAAGCGCCTCCAGCGCCGCGACCGGGCCGTGGTCTTCGATGTCACAGTTTGTCGGGATCAAGTGGCTCGGTGCGCCCGGCCCTGTGCTCGGCCAGCGCTTCTTCTGCAAGTTTCTCCAGAGCAGGCAGCGGTGCTGCGAGAGCCGCATCCCTTGCATCCTCCGCACGAATCTCCTCGAGGATGGCCGCAGCGAGTTCGTCTTGCTCGCGATCGGACAGCCGCGACGCGATCTCGAAAGCCTTCTGGAGAGCCTTTGTCATAGCAATACGATCCTACTCCTACACGGCGTGCCAGACCAATCCGCGTTGACTTTGGTCCAACGGATGCGAAGCGCGTGATGCTCGGCGGATCGAGAAGTCCAGTGGGGCCGTCCTCTTCTTTCATCTGGCGGGCCGCTTCACGCCAACCAGAGGCCCGGCGTCAGCGGCCGGTGTCGCCAGCGAAGCGAGCCGCCGGGCTCTTGTACTTTCGCCTCACCGCCGACCCTACGGGAACCGGCCAAATCGCACTTGGAGAAACTCGGCCATATCGGCGGAGATCGACCCGAACCCAGTTCAGAGAGAAGCGTCCGCGCCCACTGGATCACCAGAAGCCCCGGCAATCCCGCAATTGTCGCGTCGTCGTCTGTGAACCGTCGTTTCGCAGAAAATGAAGTGGCGGAGAGGGTGGGATTTGAACCCACGGTACCTGTTACAGTACACACGCGTTCCAGGCGTGCTCCTTAAACCGTGCTCGGACACCTCTCCGTTCGTGGAACGAAGAAAGTAGCCGCGCCCGCCGCGGCTTGCAACGCTTGCATCTCGACGCAGCACGCGCACGCTTCGGCAGCCCGAAAGCGGAGCGGCGACGAGAAATCGACACGCGCCTACGCCGCGTTTCGCACGCCAGCGGCGGCCGCCTCCATCACCGCTCGCCCGGCACACCCCACTCTTCCACGGCAGCCCGCGATACCTCCGGAACATTGGCACGCACGTCGGCAAGGAAGTCGCAAAGCGCTTCGTTCCACCCGATGTAGCGAGTGATTCCGTAGGCGAGCAACCCGACGTGCAGCGCGACCAGCGACGAGCGCAGCACCGCACCTTCCATGGCGATGTGGATCGCGAAGGCCGCCCAAAAGCACAGCATCGCCACCTGCGCGACGATGCACGTTCCCGGCACCGGCGTGCGCTCAGCCACCTTGGGCGTGCGCACGAAGCGCGGCTTGTCCCCGGTCAGCAACTGCCGCAGCGACAGGAGAAGCCCGGCAACGTTGACGGGGATGAGCAGCAGGTTGAGCGCATAGACGCGGGCGACATCGCTCCACCGATAGCCGCACCGGACGAGGTCGCGGCCGTAGAGTCCGAAATACGACAGCGTCATCAGCGGCAGCCACGGCGCCCGCACCGCCTCGTCGTAGAAACAGAACGGCAACGCCAGGAGCGCCAGGCTCGCCGGTCCGAGCGAGACCAGGTAGTGCAGGCGAACCGCCGCTTCGGCCGCCCGGGACCGAAGTGAGCCCCCACCGCCGAGCAGCGACCGCACCAGGCGCGGCACGAGCAGCACGCCACCGTTGGCCCAGCGAAGTCGCTGCACGAGAAGCGAACCGAAGTCGGTCGGCGTCGAGCTGAACACCAAGCGTTCGTCCAGGCTCCGCACGTGCCAGCCGCGCCGGCGCAGTTCCAGCGTCGTCTCGGTATCCTCGATCACCGTACGGTCGTGCAGGTATTTGGTGACCGGCCAGCCGCGCTCGCAGCCCGTCACCGCGACCTCGCGCAGAGCCGCCAGACGTGCGACGGCGTTGGCGCCGACCCAGAAGCCGGCGCCGGCCACGGTCATCCCCTGATGAACGATGTATTGGACGTCGGTCGTCGCGCCGGCGATGCGTTCGACGAAGCCGGAGGCGGACGGGAATGCGCTGTAAGGGGTCTGCACGACGGCCACGCTCTCGTGGCCGCGGCGCCGCATCGCCTCGACCATCCGCTGCGCATATTGCGGCAGCGCGATCGTATCGGCGTCCAGGAAAAGCACCAGCTCCGTCTCCGGTACCCGCAGCGTTGCATGCGCCGCATCGCACCGCTCCAGGAGCAGCCGGGCTCCCGAGGCGACCTCGCGGTAACAGCCGCCCATCAAGGCCAGGTAGCTGTTGAGGTTCATCGCCTTGTTGGGCTCGTGTGCCACGTTCTCGAAGCGCTTGCGCTCGAACGCGTCGACGCCGCAGTCGAACATCGACGCAACCTCGGCGTGGACCCGCGCCATCTCGGCAATGTCGCCGCTTCCAGAGCGCCAGCTCGCCGCCTCCTCCTCGAGCGCCGTCGCCCTCGCGAGGAGGCAGTGGTCGGCGAAGAAGGATTCTTCGTGGTCGCGGACGTCGCAGTCGGCGGCGCGCTCGCGCAGCCATTGCGCACACGACTCGAGAAGCTCGGCCAGACGAATGCGCGACTCGGCCGTCTCGCCGCAGGACAGGAGCGCCGACCCCGCGTCGCGGCAGCGCGCGTGCATGCAACGCAGCTGCGCATCGAGCTCCTGCACCAGGTTTCGCGCCGACAGAAGAAGACGGCGGCCTTCGACGTCCTGCGGATGCGGCGGATCGTCGATGAGAAGCACCACGCGGCGACTCAGATGCGTCTGGAGCGCCGCCGAGAGCAGCGTGCGCCGCACGATCCGCGTCTCCTCCTTGTACGAAGGCACGAGGATCGTCAGCGAGGGCACCGAGCTGGCGACGGACTGCGCGCCGGCGCTCCGGTGGCGATCGTCGCCTGCGCAGCCGCTGGCGCTCGGCCGGCCGCACGCATTCTTCCCGTTGCCGGCCCGGGCGCTGTCACTCGCCTCGCCGCTCTCGACCGGATGACCCCATCCCGCATGCACCGCCGTACGCATCGCAGGCCGCTGCGACGAGCGCAGCCACGCAAGCCGCGCAACTTCGTGCACGAGCACGCCGTAGCCTACGCACGACAGCACCAACAGAGAGATGGCGTCGGCGAGCGCGTCCAACCACGCCCCGCGAGCGACCGCCAATGCCAGCGCATGGGCGATATCCGTCAGCGGCAAGGCAAGCCCTGCCAGCGCAGCCGCCAAGAGCACCTGCGTCAGTCGAATCTCGCGCCGGGTCAGGCGCGAGAGGATGGATGAAGCCCCCGTCACCGTGGAAAGTGCGGCGCGGCCATCCCCGCGATGGCCGCGCCGACCACTGTCGTTCGATCTACATGCACGGCACGTCCGGGTCGTTGCCGCTGGACGTGCAGGTACTCGACGCGCTGATCTCGATGGTGCCGTCGACGTTGAAATCGTTGTTGAGCGCGGTGGTGTTCTGGAACGACCGCATCGCTGCGGCGTCGGCCTTGATGGAGTTCTCCGACACGTCCGTACTGCCGTTGAACCCGCTCTCGGCCACGAAACCGAGAACGCCGCCCGCCTTGATCTTGTTGCCGCTGAACGTGACGCTGCCACCGTTGGGGGCGGTGACGTCACCCAACTTCGCGCCAATCTTCGAATCCGTCACCGTCATCGTGCTCGACCCCGTGAACAACACCCCGTTGCCGAGCTTGGCCGTGAACTTGGACCCCGACACCGTGGCAGCGGAGCTGCCGGTGACGGTGATTCGTCCTTCGTCGGCCTTGAACTTGGAATCGGTGATCGTGCGCGTTCCGCCCGGGCCGATGATGATGGCATCGCCGTCGGCATCGAACGTATCCGACTGCAGCTGGCTGTCGGCGATCGTGACGGTGCCGGAGCCGCCCACGCGAATGCTGCCGCCGCGCGCCCGGATCTTGGCATTGGTCAGCTGCACGCTGGACGGGCCGATCGCCACGCCCTCGCCCGCATAGTTGACGCCCGCAGCGTCGATCTTGCAGTCCGTGCACGTCCAGGTGCCGTTGCCGCCGATGTGCACCGATCCCTGGTCCGCAACGAAGGAAACGTTGGTTCCGGTGACGCCTTCGGGGGCCATCGACAATGCCGACTCGTGCGGGTTGGCGCCACCGGCGCCACCGGCATGAAAGTCGACGTCCTCGAGCGTGAACTGGCAGTTGCCGCCGAGGCCGATCGTGCCGTTCAGCGCCGACAGCGTCGTCCGGCGAATTTCGCTGTCGACGGGAGGGAACGTCGACGGGCCCAGGTTCATCGAGCCGTTGAAGCTCGAAGCTTCCGAGGACATCGTCACGAGCGCCGAGTCGTGAATGATGTGCGCCGCGCCGGCCAGCGTCAGCCGCCCTTCGCTGAACAGCGTGCTCGAGTAGATGCCGATCGGAGCGCCGCCGCTGGTGCCGGGTGCGATTCTGAGTTGACCGCCGCTGGTCAGCTTGCTGTCGGTGACGGTCCACGGGCCGGTCGAGCCGCCGAGTGTGACATCACCGGGCGCCGTCACGCTGCTTCCCTCGATGACTGCGCCGTTGCGCGGAGGCAGTCGGATGAAGCTCGTTTCGGAGGTCAGCTTGCTGCCCACGATGCTGAGGAGACCCAACGAATCCAGCGTGATCGAGCCGCCGGCGGTTATGCGGCTGCCATCGATGGTGAACGTGGTCGCGTCTCCGCTGACATAGAGATCTCCGCTGATCGTCAGCTTGACGTCCTGGAAGGCGAGCGAGAAGCCGCTGATGCCGTAGGTGCAGCTGCCTTCGACAGTGGCCTTGCCGCTGACGACCGTGTCTTCGGCGATGAAGATCGGGCCGGGACACCCGCCAAAGAATTCCTGCGCTGGCACCTCGGCCGCTTGCGCGTGGCCGTGGGTGGCGGCGGCAAGGCAGGCAACGGCGACCGCCCTGCGGCAGGTGGATACAAAGATATGCGGCAGTTTCATCGACTTCTCCCTCTTACAATCGCATGTACCCGGAGGCGGCATGAGCGTGCCGCTCCAAATGCCCGCCAGCGCGGGCTAGTGTCGAGCAGGGGTCCCCCTCCGAAGCGAGCCGCATCTGACGTGAGCGATCGTCTTAAGTCAATGATTTCAGGCGCAGTCGTTGCGTTGATGCTCCTGCTGGCAGCAGTGCCCATGGCGGCCGCGGGCGGCGGCAGCGCCGGTCCGGTCATCGTCACCTTCAATCTGGAGACCGATGACGACGCGCTGGCGGTGCGAAGCTTTCCGAGCGACCTTCCCGCCACCTACTTCGTCACCGGCGCCTTCGCCGAACGACACGAGGCGCTGGTGCGAAGGCTGGCCGCCAACAACACGCTCGGCTCGCTGTCCTACTCGCACCCGGACCTGACGACGCTCGATCCCGGAGCGCTGCATCGCGAGCTCCAGCTCGGTCGCCTCGTGCTCGAGAAGATCGCAGGCTCCCCCATCGAGTGGTTCCGCGCGCCGTTCCTCTCCTACGACGATGCGGTGGTGAGGGCCGCCGTCAAGGTCGGTTTCCGGTACGACAGCTCCGACCAGGAACGGTGGTCGCGCCAGCTCTCGATGCTCGAGCTGCCGCTTTCCAACGAGGACGGCAGCGAGCGCCTCGCCTCCGACTACGACCTCTTCGAACGCGCAGGCATGACCGAAGCGCAGGCCCTGGCGTGGCTGCAGCGACGCTTCGACGAGCGCGCCGCGCGCAGACGGCCGCTGGTCGTGATGTTCCGCCCTCGCCTGCTGGCTCAGCGGCAAAGCCTGCTGCCCGACTTCCTGGATCTGGTGCGCCAGCGCGGCGGCGAGCTGATGACGGCGCAGCAGTACGTCGATCGCGTCCTGGATGCGGCGCCGTCGCGCTCGGGCGTGTGGGTGGACTTCAGCCAGGGCAGTCACGACATCCCGCAGCTGGTCGAGGATGTCGTGGCCGCGGGCATGACCGACGTCTTCGTGCAGGCCAAGGACCCCGAAGGCAATCGCTATTACGCCAACCCTTCCGACGGCGGGCCGGTGCGCAGCGATGTCTTCTCGAGTGCCGTGGCAGCGCTCAAGGCCCGCGGCATTCGCGTGCACGCGTGGCTGGTGGCCTGCCGGGATCCGCACGTCGCACAGGCCCACCCCGATCTGGCGATGACTGGCATCGACGGGACCGCCTCGAAGGACTGGCTGTCGCCGGCCAACATCCGGGCGCGCGCCGCGATCCTGCGCAGCGTCGGCGACATCCTCGAACGCTATCCCGTCGACGGCATCCACCTCGACTACCTGCGCTATCCCGACTTCGACCACGACTTCTCCGCGGCCAACGTGGCCGCCTTTCGCCAGTCGCAGGCCATCGACGAGATGCCGCTGCGCGAGATGTTCGACCGCTATTACAACGCCTGGACGCGCTGGCGCAGCGAGCACATCCGGCAGGTCGCCGAGGACGTCGCCGACCTGGTGCGCGCGCGCCGCGGGCGCGACGTCGAGATGTCGGCTGCGCTGTATGCGGACGCCGCCACCTCCTATCGCGTCATGGAGAAGACGGGCCAGGACTACGCGGCGCTGGCGGCGCATCTCGATACCGTCATTCCGATGGCCTACGTGCAGGAGCAGAAGCGCACCATCGACTGGATCGAGAAGGTCGCGCTGGCCACGCGTTACCGCACCGGCAATCGCGAGGTGCTGGCGGGGCTGGAGGCGTTTCAGCGGCCCGGGCAGATCTCCTACACGCCCGAGCTGTTCGGCCAGACGGTGGCGGCGGCGCAGCGCGGCTACGACGGCCGCGTCTTCTACGCGTACTCCTACCTGTTCGGCCGCGGCAAGAGCGGCTTCAACCTGCCCGAAGGCAGCCTCGCCCAACTCCCGCCGCTGGCAACGGGCAGGGAGCGGCCACGCGGCCGGGCGACGGCGGCGCAGCGGTTCTGGCTCGTCTATCCGGTACTCGGTGCGATCTTTCTGACGGCCGCCTACCTTGCCTCGCGCGGCCGCGCCCGGCGCCTGGCGGCGCAGCGAACGTCGCGCGAGCGGTAGCAGGAGCGATCAGACAGGGCAGAGCATCGCGATGTCGGTGCCGACCGCCTTCTTCAGCACGCGCAGCGCGTCACTGGCGGTGAGCGCGCCGCTGCCGTCGGCATCGCAGCGTGCAAGCGCGCATTGCCCCACGCCGATCGCCGCGCGCAATACGATGAGCGCGTCCGATGCCTTCACGTCACCGTCGTCGTTGGCGTCGCCGCAGACGATGGCGGGCGTCTCGGTGGTCGTGGTCGTGCTGGTGGCCGTGGTGCTGGTGCCCTCGGTCAGCGTCGCGGGGCCGATGGCGAGAATGCGGTGACCGGGAAGATCGGTGCCGAAGAGGTCGCCGGGCGTTGCCGGGTCTTCGCCTGCCGGTGGCGCGATCGGCAGGATGCCGCGCGGGCCGGAGACATTGACATAGAGCGTGCCGTCTTCGCCGAACACGCAGTCGTGCGGATCCTGCAGCGCCTGGGCGTACACCTCGACGTCGTCCTGTGCCGGATCGTATCGCAAGACGACGTCATCGAAGTGATCGACGATGTAGAGCAGGTCGTCCTCCCCCCAGCACAGGCCGCGGGGATGGTTGAGCATGTCTTCGGCCTTCTGCGTCTTGTGTACGAGCACGGTCTCTTCGAACACGCCGGTCGTCCCGAACCGATGCACCCACGCGGCGCTCGGACCGGTGTCGCTGACGTAGAGCTTGCCCGCGTCGTCGAACGCCAGTCCGAACGGGAAGTTCAGCGAGATGCCGGTGGTGTAGACGCCCTCCGCCATCCCGGTGGCGCCGTCGAAACGGTACACGCCGGCAGGATTGCCGATGGCCGTGACGACGAAGAGGTCGCCGCCGGGGCCGAATGCCATCTTCTCGGGCGCCTGCAGTCCCGTGTCGGCCTTGAACGTGCCGACGAGCTCGCCGGCGGCGGTGAGCTCGACGATATCGGCCTTGTTGAAGCTCACCCCGCGGTCGACGACGAAGAGACGGCCGTCGGGACCTACGGTGACGGAGCCGGCGGCGCCGAGCTCGGCCTCGCCGATCAGGCGGGTGGCCTGCGCGGGACGCGTGGTCGTGTCGTAGGCGCGAACGAGGTTGAAGTCGTTGATGTACACCGTTTCAGCGCCGGCGGGCGGCGCGGCGGCGGCAATGAGGGCGGCCGCTAGCGGCACGATCGGGCGGCCAAGCTTGCATACCAGCATCGTGGTCCTGTTGGGCCGCCGGTTGCGGCTTCAGCCGTGTACAGCCTGGCACCCAGCCGTCCAAGGCGCAGGCTGTGCGACCATCGCCACCGCGCCGGGCCGGATTGCCACGAGCGACCGCGGCGGCTAACGCTGGGCCCGGCCTCGTCACCGGCGACGCCGCCACCGCATGCCGCAACAGCCCTACCGCACCGCGCCCTCCCCTTCACCCGACATGCCCGGCGGCGTTCCCTACATCGTCGCCAACGAGGCCGCCGAGCGTTTCAGCTACTACGGCATGCGCGGGATCCTGGTCGTCTTCATGACGCACCACCTGCTCGACCGCAGCGGTCAGGCGGCGCCGATGACCGACGCCGAGGCGCGCGAGTGGTTCCACGTCTTCGCCGCGTCCGTCTACTTCTTCCCCTTGCTGGGCGCCCTGCTGTCGGACTACGTGCTCGGCAAGTACCGCACGATCCTGTCCCTGTCCGTCGTCTATTGCCTCGGCCATCTGGCGCTGGCGCTCGACGACACGCGGCTCGGTCTTGCCGTCGGCCTGGCCCTGATCGCGATCGGCTCGGGCGGCATCAAGCCGTGCGTGTCCGCGCACGTCGGCGATCAGTTCGGACAAGGCAACGCACACCTGCTGCCCCGGGTCTTCGGGTGGTTCTATCTGGCAATCAATCTGGGCGCGTTCGTGTCCAGCCTGCTGACGCCCTACCTGCTGGAGACGGCAGGTCCGCACGTGGCCTTCGGCGTTCCGGGCCTTCTCATGCTGATCGCGACGTGGGTGTTCTGGCTGGGGCGCCACAAATTCGTGCACGTCCCGCCGGGCGGCGCCCGCTTCATCGACGAGCTCCGCAATCCGGCGGCGCGCCGCACGCTGGCGCGGCTTTGCGGCATCTACGTCTTCGTCGCGGTGTTCTGGGCGCTCTACGACCAGACGGCCTCGGCCTGGGTGCAGCAGGCCGAGCACATGAACCGCGACTTCCTCGGCATCACCTGGCTGCCGGCGCAGATCCAGGCCATCAACCCGCTGCTCATCCTGACGCTGGTGCCGGTGTTCTCGTACGCGATCTACCCGGCGCTCGAGCGCGTGACGCGGCTGACGGCGATCCGCAAGATCGCCATCGGCCTGTTCCTCACCGTACCCGCATTCCTGATCCCGGCCTGGGTGGAGCTTCGCATCGAGGCGGGGCTGTCGCCTTCGATCGGCTGGCAGCTGTTCGCCTATGTCGTCATCACGGCGGCCGAGGTGCTGGTGTCGATCACCTGCCTCGAGTTCTCGTACACGCAGGCGCCGCGAACGCTGAAGTCGCTGGTGATGTCGCTGTACTTCCTGTCGGTGACGGCCGGCAACCTGCTGACGTCGCTCGTCAACGTCCTGATCCAGGACGACCAGGGCGTTTCGCGCATCAGCGGGGTGCAGTACTACCTGCTGTTCGCCGGCTTCATGACGATCGCGGCCATCGCCTTCACCATCCTCATGCGCAACTACCGCGAAACGATCGTGCTGCAGGATTGAGAGCGGTCCCGATCACGGCGCGGCGACGCCGTACTCGGCCAGGAACGCGCGCATCGGATCGACGACGGCTGCAACGGCCGGGCGCGCGGCCATGCGGCTCTTCCATGCCAGCAGTCGCGCATGCTCCTCGCCGGGCGGCTGTCCAAGAAACCCGGCGAAGAACTGCGCCATGTAGAACGCGATGTCGGCATAGGTGAAGGCGCCGGCAAGATAGTCGCCGCGCTCCAAGCGCGCGTCCATCTGCGCGTAGTAGTCTTGAATGGCAGCGATGGCGCCATTGACGACGTCGTCGCTGGCGTTGCCGCGCAGGTGCGGCATCAGAAGGATGACGTTGGGAAAGAACACCTCGTCGGATTTCAGCTCGAGCAGCCGCGCGCGCGCACGCTCGCGCTTGTCGGACGGCCACAGCGGCGGGCTCGGCTGGATGTCCTCGAGGTACTCGAAGATCTGAGTGGAATCGAAAAGCTCCAGATCGCCGTCGATCAGCACCGGCACCTGCTTCTTGGCATTGATGCGCGCGACCTCCGGATGCTTGGGCTCGTAGAAGGTGGCCAGGGAGAAGGGCACGAACTCGCGGTCGCATGGCACGCCTTTTTCCTTGAACGCGATCTCGGCCTTGGCGCCGAACATGCTGAGCGGACCCGAATAGAGCTTGATCATGGCGCAACCTCCTGTGGCCTCTCCCTTGTAGGGTCCGCTCGCGCATTTCCTAGAGCCATTTCCGGCGCGGCACCTGAGTCCAATGGCTGCATCCCAGCGGGAAATCTGCTCACACCCTACTGGCTGACGTCACGGCTTCCGGCTTACATACGGGCGGGGACGGGCGGCAAGGAGACTTGCGCCGTGGCCGTCCTTCGTCCTGCGTTCCTTCCCGTCCTCTTCGTCGCGCTGCTCGAACCCCTGGCCGCATCGGCACAAACCATCACGGGCCTGACCATGACGGCCAATGGCTCGGGCTGCGCCGACAGCCTGCAGACCGGCGACCCCCGCACGCAGCGCCTGACGTCGGCCGACATTCTCGCTTCGGAGCCTGGCTCCTTTCGCACCCGCTTTGCGGCCGTGGCGGCCGCCGACGACGAGGGCACCGCCGCGGCGCAGATCACGTGCCAGGTCGACTACACCATCGAGTTCGCCGTCACCGCCCCTGCGGCCTACGTCCTGGAGATCGACACCGCGCTGCGCGGTGCGCTCACGCTCGTCGATGACGGCGGCGGCGTGGCCGGCGCAGACATCGGGTCGGTGGTCGGCACCTACGACGGCGGCACGCTGGTGCGCGGCACGCTCGACCTGACCGATCCCGGCGACCTCATGAGCGCTGGCGGCGGCAATCACGGCTTCGCCAGGATCTCCAATCGCTTCTCTCTTCCGCGCATCCAGGGTCGCAGCGATGGCGTGCCGCGGACGCACACGCTGACGTTCCGGTTCGAGATGAGCTGCTCGAGCGATCCGGACGGCAACGGCGCGGGCGACGAATGCGCGGTGCGCCTGGGCGAGCGCGCCAGCTTCGTGCGCGAATCGGCCAGCGACTATCCAGGCCCCGACGCGCGCCATGTTGAAGAGGACGGCCACATCGTCAGCGTCACGCTGCTGCCGGCGCCCGACAACGACGAGTGCACGGCGCCGCGCATGGTCACCACGACGCCGTTCTTCGAGGCGCTCGACACGCGCGGCGCCACCGGTAATGCGGCCGATCCTCTGCAGACGTGCTCGGGCGCGCCGCAGTCTTCGCCGCGCCAGAACTCCAACACCGTCTGGTATGCGATGACCGCGCCGGGCGATGGCGAAATCATCGTCGACACCCAGGGCAGCGACTACGACACCGTGCTGACCGGCAATCGCGGGACGTGCGGATCGCTGACGCAGCAGGGCTGCAGCGACGACGACCAGATCGGCGAGCGCACCTCGCGGATCGACATCGTGGTCTCCAAGGGCACGACGTATCTGTTCGACGTCTCCGACTACGCCAGCCCCGCCGGCGGCGAACTGCACATCTCCATCGTCTACGATGCCGATTGCGGCAACGGCTACGACGACGACGGCGAGCAGTGCGACGACGGTGCCGCCAACGGCACGCCCGGCTCCACGTGCACCGCGGACTGTACGGTCCGGCCGCCGCTCGGCGTGTGCGGAAACGGCACCGTCGATGGCGGCGAGCAGTGCGATCAGGGCAGCGAGAACGGCAACGCCGGTTCCTGCTGCACCGCCGAGTGCACGGTGCGCCCGGCCGTGACGCCGTGCCGCGCTTCGGCCGGCCCGTGCGATCCTGCCGAAGTCTGCGACGGCGCCAGCGGCGTCTGCCCGGCCGACGCCAAGAGCACGTCCGTTTGCCGGAAAGCGGCCGGCGCCTGCGACGTCGCCGAAGTGTGCGACGGCGCCGGCAACGCCTGCCCCGCCAACGCGCGTGCGATGCCGGGCGCCGTATGCCGCGCGGCCACCGAAGCATGCGACCTGCCCGAGGTGTGCTCGGGTCTGGGCGATTCCTGTCCCGCCGACTCTTTCGCGGCCGCCGGCACGCCGTGCCGCGCCGACGGCGGCACCTGCGACGTCGCCGAAAGCTGCACCGGCAGCGACGCGCGTTGCCCGGCCGATGCCAAGCTGGCCATCTCCTGCCGCGCCAGCGCCGGCGTCTGCGATCAGGAGGATTTCTGCGACGGCGTCGGCGACGAATGCCCGGCCGACGAAAAGAGGATGCACGTCTGCCGCGCCAGCGCCGGTGCCTGCGACATCGAAGAGAGCTGCGACGGCAGCGGCAACGAATGTCCAGTCGACGCCAAGAGCACGCAGGTCTGCCGGCCGGCCGATGGTGCATGCGACGTAGCCGAATCGTGCGACGGGACGGCGGAGGCATGCCCAGCCGATGCGGTCGCGCCCGCGGGCACGCCATGCCGCGGCGCCGGCACCTGCGACGTTGCCGAGACCTGCACCGGCTCGACGCGCCAGTGTCCCGCCGACGGCCTCGCCGACGACGGCGCGCCGTGCGACGACGGCGATCGGTGCACCGGCGACGACGTCTGCACCAGCGGGCAGTGCAGCGGATCGAGCGTGTGCGGGAACGGAGACCTCGACGGTGGATGCGCCGAGGAGTGCGACGACGGCAACGCGCGCGACGGCGACGGCTGCTCGTCCATCTGCACGCTCGAGCCGTGCGCGGCCTCGCCGGTCGAGAGCTGTGCCCTACCGTTCGGGGCGGGAAAGAGCAGGCTGACGCTGACGTCGGCGCAGGCGGGAAGCGGCGCCAAGCTGTCGTGGAAGTGGAGCGCCGGCCAAGCCATCGCCGTCGAAGATCTCGGCGATCCCGCTTCCTCGACGGCTTACGCGCTGTGCATATACGACGCCGCCGAAGCCCTGGTCTCGACCGCGCTGGCGCCGGCGGGCGGCACCTGTGGCGGCGTCGACTGCTGGCGGATGTCCGCGAGCACGCTTCGCTACTACGATCGCGAGCTGACGCCGGGCGGCCTGCGCAAGCTGACGCTGAAGGCGGGCGAGGACGCTCAGGCGCGAATGGTCGTCAGCGGCGAGGGCGACAACCTGGCTCTGCCGGATCTGCCGGTGAACGCGTTTCCGCTGACGGTGCAGCTCCAGAGCAGCGACGGTCCGTGCTGGGAAGCCGTCTTCGGGTGGGCGCGCAGGAACGACTCGGTGCGGCTGCAGGCCGTCTCCGACTGAACCACCGCCGGCTGCCTTGTAAGCGGTGAGCCCTCCTCGTATAGCTCGCCGGCAGCCGGCATCGCAGCGACGGAGGCTTCTTCGCCGAATGATCGGTCCTCGAACAGCCCTGGCGGCCCTGCTCGTACTCCCGCTCGCATCGTGCGGCGGAGGCGGCGGCAGTGGCGGCACCGTCGATTCCGCCGTTCAACTCAGCTTCCGCGTCCTGTGGGAGAGCGACGACCCCGATGCGGCAACGCACGCGACCGGCGCACGTGCCGGTGAAGGAAGCGCGGCCTCTTTCGGTCCGGAAATCCCGCCTTCGGTGAGCGCGGTCCGCTTCCTCTTCGCATCGCGATCGGACGACGAATTCGAACCGTGCTGCGTGGCCGTTGTGCGCGGAAGCGAAGCGTTCGAGAACCGCCGCATCCAGCTCGCCGACGTTCCTGCCGGAGAGGCCACTCTGCGAGTAGACGGCTTCCCGGCCACCTTCGCTCCCGCCGACGGCGCCCTGCGCACCTGCCCGACACGCGACAACCAGGGGCAGGCGTGCCAGGCCACCGGCGACATCGGCCCCAGCTTCTCTTCCGACCCGCTCGAGCTCGACCTGTTCCCGAACGAGGTGAACCAGGTAAGCGTGCAGGTCTTCTCGGTGCCGTTCCTGGTGTCCTCCGATCCAGCCGAAGGCGAGAGCGCCGACGAGGCGCGACCGACCGTCGAGGTGGTGATCGGCGATGCCGTGCACGACGTCGTCGATCCGCGCGTTCGCATCGACGACACGGGCACCACCGTCATCGACAGCACGCCATGCGACGACGACGGCGGTCCGCAGGTTCCCGACTGCAGCCCGGGCGGCGTCCTCGACGTCATGGGCGTGATCCTGCGCGTGCGGGCGGACGAGATCATCGACGAGGGCCCGGCGCAGGTGCAGGTGACCGCGCGCAACGACGCGACGCCGCCGCGCAGCATGGACGAGCGTTTCCTGATCGACGTGCCGCCACCGGCGGACACGACGACGACGTCGACCACCACCACGTCGACTTCGAGCACCACGACCAGCACGACGACGTCGACCAGCACCACCACGTCCACGTCCACGACTTCGACGACGTCATCGACCACCACGACGACGTCGAGCACCACGACGACGACATTGCCCGCTCCCACGACGACCATCGCGACGACGACGACGACCATCGGCACCACCACGACGCTGGCACCGACGACGACCATCAGCACGACGACGACCACGCTGCCGCTGCTGTGCGTCACGTTCCGCGTGCCCGACGACATCGACCTGACCGGTGTGGCTTTCGAGGTCGATTACACCGCGGCCGGCGGCGAGTTCGTCGGCAGCGCAAGCGCCGTCGACTGCGTCAGCGAGGTACCTGGCGCCGTGGCGGTGTTCAACGACGACGACGCGGCGCGGATGCTGCAGATCGGCATGGCGCGAGCCAACGCGTTCGACGCCCCGACCGAGCTGGCCACCTGCGCCTTCTCGGCCGAGACCACTCCGACCGGCACCGATTTCGTGATCACGGTCATCGAAGCGACTTCCGGAGACCTCATGCCCGCGGACATCGATGTCGTCGCCGACGTCGAGACGTGCGCGCAGAACTGACGATGGAGGCGCGCATGACACGGATCACGTTGCCGATCACGTGGCTCGCCGTCGCCGCGGCTGCCGCGCTCGTGCTGCTCGCTGCCCGGCCTGCAGTCGCCGTCGACAGCGCGCGCTGCGAGCGGCTCTACACCAAGGGCCTTGCCGAGCTGCACGCCGACCGCGTGCCGCAGGCGATCGCGCTCATGGAGGAGGCGGTCGAGGCGGATCCTTCCGACCTGCACGCGCGTTACTACCGCGCCGTGTCCTATGGACGCGCGGCACGCTTCGAGGAAGCGGTCGCCGACCTGAGGCTGGTGGTGGCGGGCAACGCCGCGATCGAGAATGCGGATCTCGAGCTCGGCTATGCCCTGTTCAAGCTCGGACGGCACGAGGAGGCGGCGGCGCCGCTCCAGCGTGCACGCCTCCACCCGGTCACCGCCGAGCGCGCGGCGGTGCTGTACGGCATGAACGAGCTGCGGCGCGGCCGCCACGCCGAGGCGCGCCAGGGACTGTCGGCCGCCGAGGCCTCGCCGACGGCGCGCTACTACCGCGGCCTGGCGGCTTATCGCGCCGGCGACAAGGCGGCGGCCGAAGCCGACTTCGCCTACGTGGTCCAGAACGCGCCGGATTCGGAGATCGGGCGCCAGGCGCGCGTGTTCCTGGAGCAGATCGGCGAGACCGATGCCGTCGTCTTCCGCCTGCACGGCGGAGCGGCGATGGAATACGACAGCAACGTGGCCCTGGCCCCCGACGACGACTTCATCGCCTCGCTGTACGGCGTCAGCGACGAGGACGACTTCCGTACCGTCATCACCGCCGGGGCGGCCTATTCGCCGTACGTCACCTCGCGCACGCATCTGTCGTTCGCGTACGACTTCCTGCAGAGCCTGCACTTCGACCTGGACGAGTTCGACGTGCAGACGCACAAGGCGCAGGGCCAGCTGGCGCTGTTTCGCGGGCCGGCCACCATCGGTCTCACCGGGCAGTACGAGTTCTCGCTCCTGGATTTCGAAAGCCTCGCGCACGGTATCACGGCCTTCCCCTGGATACGCTTCGAGGAGGAAGGCCTGGGCCGCACCGAGCTCTACTACCGAATGCGCTACCGCGACTTCGTGCACGACGACTTCGATCCGCTGCGCGACAACGTCAACCACGCCCCCGGCATCCGTCAGATCCTCGACCTGGGCGCGCCGGGGCGCGTGCTGATGTTCGGCTACCGTTTCGACTTCGAAGACGCCACGGCCGGCATCGGCCGCCGCTTCGAGTACCTGGGGCATCAGGTCGAAGCCGGCGTGGAATGGCCGCTGACCGACGCGATGACCGCGTCGGCGATGTACGCGTTCAAGGTCAAGGATTACGACGATGCCAGCCGCGGCCGCGACGACGAGGAGCACCACGTCATCACGCGCGTGGAGCATCGCCTCAACCGCTTCCTGTGGCTGGCCGGCTCCTACGTCTTCCGCGGCAACTACTCGGACAAGGCCAACTTCGAGTACTACCGGCACATCGTGTCGCTCGGCCTGGAGGCGCGATACTGATGCTCAACGCAGTCGTGGCAGCCGCCGTCTTTGTCGCATGCAGCTACGCCGTGCCGGCTCTGGCGCAGGATGCGGGCCAGGTCGTCAGCATGGAAGGCACTGTGGAGATCGGGCGCGACAACGCTTTTACGGCAGCGACGGTGGGCAGCCGCGTTCGCGTCGGCGACACGATTCGCACGGGGAACCCCGGCCGCGCTCGCATCCTGTTCCAGGACGACTCGGTGCTGAACGTCGGCGACGACACCGTGCTGGCGATCGACGAATCCGTGTTCAACCCGGACGAAGGAACGATCAGCTCGGTCATCCGGCTGTTCCAGGGCAAGGTGCGCGCCCTCGTCAGCGACTACTACGGCGAGTCGGCCGCCTCCTATCGCATCGCCACGCCGACGTCGGTGTCCGGAGTTCGCGGCACCGAGTTCATCGTCGCGCACGACGTGGGCACCGAGACCTCGCAGGTGCTGGGCCTCGGCGGCCGTGTGGCCGTGCACAGCGTGATGGACCTGGTGCGGCGCGGTGTGATCATCCGGCCGCGCGAGATCACCTTCATCGCCAGAGGACAGTTCCCGACACCGCCGCGACAGATCGAGGTCAGCGACGACATCTACCGTGCGCTGGTCTCGGGCGTGGAGTTCCCAGGCTCGGGCGTGCCCGAAGGCAATGCGGACAAGGATCCGATCGTGGGCGGCAAGGAGGTTCCGGTGCAGGATCAGCCGGGCAATGTGCCGGTGGGCGTCGAGTCGCCCGACAAGGGCCAGAAGCCGATCTCGGACATCCCACCCGAGGAGCCCGGCAAGACCGGCGGCGACATGGTCGGCGAGCCCGTTCCAGTGATCACCGGCCCCACCGATCTGGACATCGAATTCTGAAGCGGTGCCGATGCGCTACTTCATCGACATCCACGAGGTCACCGGCGCCACCCGTGACGCCATTGCCGAGGCGCATCAGAAGGACATGGAGTGCCAGGACAGGTACGGCGTCAACTACGTCAAGTACTGGTTCAACGAGTCGGGTGGCAAGATCTTCTGCCTGTGCACGGCGCCCGACGCCGAGGCCGCCAACGCGGTGCACGCGCACGCGCACGGCCTGCTCGCCGAGCGCATCATCGAGGTGGATCCGGACCTCGTGGACGGGTTCCTTGGGCAGGGTGCCGTCGCCGCGACGGGAGCGGCCACGCTGCCGAAGAGCGACACGTACGATCCGGGGCTACGAACGATCCTGTTCACGGACATCGTCGGCTCGACCGCCATCACCGAGCGGCTCGGCGACCACGCGGCGCTGCAGATCGTCGAGCTTCACGATCGCATCGTCCGCGATGCTCTCGGCGAGCACGGCGGGCGTGAGGTCAAGCACCTCGGCGACGGCATCATGGCCGCTTTCACGGCCGCACCCGCCGCCGTGCGGTCCGCGGCGGCGATCCACGCCGCGCTCGGCGCCGAGCATGCACCGGAGCCCGTTCGCGTCCGTATCGGCCTTGCGTGCGGCGAGCCGGTCGAGCGCAAAGGCGATTTCTTCGGGGCCACGGTGCAGCTCGCGGCCAGGCTGTGCGCGCAGGCGCAGCCCGGGCAGACGCTGGTATCGACGGATGTCTGCACGCACTGCTCGGACTTCGAGTTCTCCGATCTCGGCACCGTTCTGCTCAAGGGGTTCGAGCAGCCGGTGCGGGCTTATGCAGTGATTTGATGCACCCTCTCGCCGCAGCCACCGACGATCCCGTCACTTGCTCTCCATCACCGTCACGCCCTGCCAGTCCGCCGGCGGCGGCGTAGCCAGGAACGCGCGGCAGCGCTCGACGTACATGCTGCTGGGCCTGTCGTCGGGATGGCTGTCGAGCACGCGGCCGAAGGTCGCCATCGCCTCGCGAAAGTTGCGCTGGCGGTAGGCGGCGACGCCCTCGGCGAATACGTCGAGCAGCTCCTGCCAGCGCTCGCGCTCGGCGACGTGCCCGAGCAGCTCGTAGATCGTCACCGCCGCCGAGCGCCCCTTGACCGCGACGATATCGAGCTCGCGCGCGAGGAAATCCTTCCCTGCCGCCGCCAGGGTATCGGCGCTCACCAGCACCTGCACGCCGTAGGTCTTCGTCAGCGATTCCAGGCGCGAGGCGAGATTGACGTTGTCGCCGATGACGGTGTAGCTGAGGTGCTGGGTCGAGCCCATGTTGCCGACCACCATGTCGCCGGTGTGAAGGCCGATGCCGGCCTCGATGCGCGGCCATCCGCGCTCGGCCTGCCAATCCTGCGTGCGCTCCACCAGACGCCGGCACATCGACAGTGCGGCCTCACAGGCCAGCGCCGCATGCGTCGGCTGCGGCAGCGGCGCGCCCCACACCGCCATGATCGCGTCGCCGACGTACTTGTCGAGCGTTCCGGACTGCTCGAAGATCACCTCGGTCATCTCCCCGAGATAGACGTTGAGCAGCTCGACGAGGTCTTCGGGCTCGAGCCGCTCCGAAATGCTGGTGAAGCCGCGGATGTCGGAGAACAGCACCGTCAGCTCGCGACGCTCGCCGCCGAGCCGGATCATCTCGGGGTTCTCGCTCAGCGCGCGCGCGATCTCGGGGTTGAGATACCGGCTGAACGCCTCGCGCGCGCGGCGCCGCTGCCCCTCCTGCACCACGTACTGGTAGACGGCGATGGTCGCGTACACGACGACCACGGCCAGGATCGGGTGAACGATGCCCAGAGGGATGCCGGTCGTGACGAACATCCACTGGCTGCCGACCAGGTAGGCGGCCAGCATCGACAGCGCCGCCAGCGCGCCGCTGACGCCGCGCGCCCAGCGCAGCATGAGGCCGAGCATCACCGCCATGCCGAAGATGGCGCCGACGTCGAGCAGGACCGTCCAGCGCGGCTGACGCAGGAAACTGGCGCGCAGGATGTTGTCGAGCGCCGTGGCCTGGATTTCCACCCCTGGAAAAACGCCGTCCAGTGGCGTGGCGCGGATATCGGCCACGGCGGTTGCCGTGACGCCGACGAGCACCAGCTTGTCTTTGAACCTGGCAGGATCGACGCGGCCCGCCAGGACCTCGGCCGCCGGGATGTGCGGAAACGTCAGCTTGGGCCCGCGATAGTTGAGCAGCAGCTGGCCGTCCTCCGCCACCGGGATGTCCTGCTTGCCGATGCGGATCTCCTCGACGCCGAACGGCGCAATGCGCACCGATGTGACGCGATCGGGCCACAGCACCGACAGCATCGCCACCGGCAGCGGCAGCATGAGCTGGTCGCCATAGCGGATGACCATCGGCACGCGCCGAAAATATCCGTCGCCAGGATCGGGAAACGTGTTGAAGAAGCCGGTGGCGCGCGCGGACTTGTTGATGATGTCGAGATTGGCGACCACGCCGAGCGCCTTCGGAATCTGACGCTCGCCGCTGCCCTGCACCTGCACGCTCTTGTAGGCGCCGAGCGCCGGCTCCGAAGCGCGCGGCACTGCGTGGTCCATTTCGAAAAAGTAGCCGGCAACCACCTTGCCCGACCGCGCCACCGCGGCAGCCAGCTGCGCGTCCTCGCTGCCGACGGTGGCCAGTGCCCTGCGCACCTTCTCGACCGATTCGTCGTCCACATGTCCCCTGAGCGATTCCAAGTCCGGCGGCGCGGTCGCTTCCGACTGCACCACGTCGAAGCCGATGACGCTCGGGCCGGCGCCGTCGATGCGGTCCAGGAGCGTGGCCATCGTGGTGCGTGACCACGGCCAGCGCCCGACGCTCGCAATGCTGGCGTCGTCGACGGCGACGATGACCACCTCCGGCGACGGCTCCTGGCGCCCGCGCTGCATGAGGCGGAAGTCGGTGGCGCGAGTGTCGAGCAGCAGAAGCGGGTCGCAGCCGGCAAAACGAACGATGCCCAGCACCGACCCCAGCAGAAGGGCAATACGCATTGAGCTGAGAGATGGCGCTCGCACGGGGAGGACGAGGTTAAGCAGCCGCGCGGGCTAAGGTCTAGTGCCGGTGCCGGCGCTGCACCTGGCGCTCGAGCGCATTCGCTTCACTGTTGCGATGGAGGCCGGGCCGCAACCGGGCTGTCGGGATCGCGAAGACGCTTCCGGCACCGACGCGCCGGGGTGGCTTCAAACGCCACCGGCCGATAGGTTCGCGCGGCGCGCGGACGCTTTGTCCGATGCCATTGCCGCCGGGGCCCGGGGGAAACCGATGCTGCAGAAACTACGGGGGCAACGCCGCCGGTCACCAATCGCACGCTCTGCCGGCAGCGCGTCCTGGCTGCGCCGCTGCGGCGCTGCGTGGACGATGCTGGTGTGCGCGTCGGCCGCGCCGGCGCTCGCGCAGTACGAGACGATCCACGACTTCTCGAAGATCTCGAGCGAGACGAGCATCTTCCTGATGCTCGCGCAGAACGACCGCTTCGGCGCCTCGATGGCCGGCGTTTCCGACTTCGGGTTCGACGGGTTCGACGACATCGCCGTCGGCGCGCCTGGAGATTCCAGCGTCGAGGCCGGCGCGGGAGCGATCTGGCTCGTGGGCCTGCAGGACGATGCCACCATCAACCTCGCGTTCCGGCTCCAGCTCGATGCCACCAATCTGCAAGTGGGCGGCGGGCTCGGCAGCAGCATCGACGTCTTCGACGGGCTTTCCGGGGCCGGGCCCGGCGGCCCCGACGACATCGCGCTGGTGACGGGAGTGCCCGGCTTCGACGGCTCCCTGACCGATCAGGGCGCCATCACCATCATCCTCGTCAACCGCTTCACGTTCGCGACGACCGAAACCGTGATCACGTTCGGCGTTCCCGGCTTCATGACCAACCCGAGCATGAACGAGAACTTCGGCGCCTCGGTCGCCGTCATCGGCGATCAGGACGGAAACGGATTCGCCGATCTTGCCGTGGGCGCTCCGGGCATCGACACCGGCGGCGTCGATGCCGGTGGCGTCTACATCCTGCTTCTCGGCTCGGGCGGCACCGTCGTCGGCTTCGAGCGAATCGATGCGAGCAACGGGCTGGCAGCGCCGCTGGCCGCCGGCGACCTCAACGGCTCCTCGGTGGCAGGCATCGGAGATGCCAACGGCGACGGCAATCGCGACATCGCGGTGGGTGCGCCCGGCGACAACAACCTCGACGACGACAACGCCGCCGACTCGGGCTCGGTGCGGCTTCTCCTTCTGGGCAGCGACGGCTCGGTGCTGGCAAGCCGCAAGATCACGCCGACGTCCTCCGATTTCGTTGCGGCCGGCGGCACGCTCGCAGCGGGAGACGGATTCGGAGCGGCGCTGGATTTCGGCAACCTGGCTCCGGCCGAGCGGAACCTGATCGTCGGCGCTTCCGGCGACAGCGGCAACCGCGGCGCGATCTGGATCCTGACGCTGGACGGCACCAACGTCGTCGGTGCCGAGCGCGTCGGCTTCGGCACCGCCGACTTCGCCGCCGATCTGGACCCGGCCGAATCCTTCGGCGCGTCGGTGGCGGCGCTTTCCGATCTGGATCAGGACGGCCTGCGCGAGATCGTCGTCGGGCACCCTTTCGACGACGACGGAATGGGAGCCGGCGCCGCGTGGATCCTGTCCTTCGGCCCCTGCGGCAACGGCGTCCTCGAGGCGGCCCAGGACGAGCAGTGCGACGATGGCGCGCGCGAAGCGGGCGACTGCTGCTCGCCCGGCTGCAAGTTCGACGACGTGACGGCGGCATGCACGGACGACTTCAACGTCTGCACCGACGACCACTGCGACGGCGCCGGCACCTGCCTGCACGAGGGCAACAGCAACCCCTGCGAGGACGAAACCACCTGCAACGGCACCGACACGTGCGACCCCGCGACCGGAACGTGCATGCATTCGGCGGACCTGTGCGTGGGCGGCGCCGAGTGCCAGACCTTCTGCAACGTCGACACCAAGAGCTGCGCCAACGTCGTCGGAGACCCCTGCACCGACGACGGCAACCCGTGCACCGCAGACGTATGTGACGGCATGGGCAACTGCAGCCATCCGCCCAACTTCGCCCCTTGCACGGATGACGGCAATCCGTGCACCAACGACATCTGCAACGATGCCGCGGTCTGCGACCACGTCGGCAACTTCGAGCCGTGCAACGACGGCAACCCCTGCACGCTCAACGAGCAGTGCGACGGCGCCGGCGTGTGCGATCCCGACGACAGCATCACCGACGGCATGGCCTGCGAGGACGGCGATGCCTGCACGACCGGCACCACGTGCATGTTCGCGGCGTGCGGCGGCGGCATGGCCGTGGACTGCTCGGGCATGGCCAACGACTGCAACACCGCATCGTGCGACTCCATGGTCGGGTGTCTGCTGACGCCGGTGATGGACACGACGCCCTGCAACGACGGCTCACCCTGCACCCTGGGCGACCAGTGCACCGGCGGCGTCTGCGCCGGTACGGTCAAGGACTGCAGCGGCTTCAGCACGATCTGCGCCGACGGCGTGTGCAACGACGCCACCGGCAACTGCGAGGCGCACCCCATCGGCGAGGGCGAGAACTGCGACGACTCGCTGGCCTGCACCACCGGCGACAAGTGCGTCTCGGGCGTCTGCACCGGCACCCCAGCGGACTGCTCCTCGTTCGGCGATCAGTGCAACAACGGCGTCTGCAACGCCGGCACCGGCATGTGCGAAGCGGTGGCGGTCGAGAACGGAACGGGATGCGACGACGGCTCCCTCTGCACCACCGGCGACGTCTGCACCGGCGGCACGTGCGCCGGCACGCCAATCGACTGCTCGGCGCAGTCCGACGCGTGCAACAACGGAGCGTGCAACCCGGCCACCGGCGGGTGCGAAGCGGTGGCGGTCGAGAACGGGACCGGCTGCGACGACGGCTCGCTCTGCACCATCGGCGACGTCTGCACCGGCGGCGTCTGCGCGGGCACGCCGCTCGACTGCTCGGCAAGCGGTGACCAGTGCAACGACGGCGTCTGCAATCCCGTCACCGGCCAGTGCGAGCCGTTGCCGAAGCCGAACGACACCGGCTGCAACGACGGCCTGCTGTGCACCGTCCCCGATGTCTGCACCGATGGCGTCTGCGGCGGCGCTCCCATGGACTGCTCGGTCTTCAACGACCAGTGCAACGTGGGCGTGTGCAACCCGGGCAACGGCATGTGCATCGCGATGGCCACCAACGACGGGCTGTCGTGCTCGGACGGCGATCCATGCACCGACGGAGACATCTGCGGCGCGGGCGTGTGCACCGGAGCGCCCGTCGACTGCTCCTTTGCCGGCGATGCGTGCAACACCGGTGTCTGCAACCCCGTCGACGGCTCCTGCGGCCAGCAGTCGCTTCCCGACAACGAGCCGTGCGACGACGGCCTCTTCTGCACCGCGCTCGAGAGCTGCCAAAGCGGCCAATGCGTGGGCGAGAACCCGTGCGGCCTGTTCACCCTGTGCAACGACAGCTGCAACGAAGCCACCGACGAGTGCCGCAGCTGCGGTCGTCCGTACAGCGCCGAGCGCTGCGTGGTCAATGCCGTCTTCATCCTGCAGGGCGCGGTAGGGCTCCAGGACTGCAAGGTCTGCTGGTGCGACGTGAACTTCAGCTTCGACGTCACGGCCACCGACGCCATCGCCGTGCTGCGCACGTGCGTCGACCTGCCGCAGCAGCTGTCTTGTCCGACCGGCAATGTCTTGCAGGGGCCCGAGGACGAACGAGCTGCGCTGCAGCCGGATGCCAATTAGGCGGCGCGCCCGAGAAACACCGTGTGGCGCCCGCCCTTGTCGCCACGCGCGCGCAGCGCCACGGTCTCGGCGGCGAAGCCTGCGCGTGCCAACGCCTTCTCGAAACGCGGGCTGTCGAAGGCCGACCACACCGCCAGGACGCCGCCTGGCGCCAGCGCGGCGCGCAGCATGCGCAAGCCGGCCGGCTCGTACAGCCGCGAGTTGCCGGCGACGGTGAAAGCCTCCGGCCCGTTGTCGACATCGAGCAGGATGGCATCGAACCTGACCTCGACGCCGTGCAGGTAGTCGACGAGGTCCATCTGCTCGAGACGCACGCGATGGTCCTCCAGCGGCCGCGCGGCAAGCGGCGCCAGCACGCCGCGGTTCCACTCCACGATGCACGGCAGCAGCTCGACCACCACCACCTCCGCCTGGCGGGGCAGCACGTCGAGCGCCGCGCGCAGCGTGTAGCCCATGCCGAGGCCGGCCACGAGGACGCGCGGTCTGGTGGCGCGCAGCGCCGCAAGGCTGCGCTCGGCCATGATCTGCTCGGAGCCGTGCGCGCGGCTTCCCATCAGCGGCTCGTTGGCCACGCGCACGATGTAGCCGCCGGCCTCGCGGTGCAGCGTCACCGCGCGGCCGTCGCCGGTCGTGCTCGAGCTCACCAGCTCACGCGCTCGCATCGGCCTCCATGCGCCACGCGCGCCGGCGCAGCGGCACGCGCAGCGTCAGCCATCCGGGGTTGAACGTGAAGAAGTGGATCATGAGCATGGCCAGGCTCAGGTCGACGAAATCGGCGAGCATCAGCAGCGCAAGGTGCATGAGCACCATGCCCAGCCACAGCCACGGCCGCAGCGCACGAATCAGCGCCAGCGGCGCATACAGGAGCTCCAGCGCCAGGGCAGCCCAGGTCAGGAAGCCGAGCACGTACTCGTGCAGCCCCTGGAGCACCTCGCGCAACAGCGTGTCGCGGACCAGCGGGCTGTCGAGCATGCGCATCAGCGCGGTGCCGTCCACCCACGACTGGCTCTGCAGCTTGTGGTAGCCGCTGTAGCTGTACGACAGCGCCATGATCGCCCATGCCGACGCCCATAGCGCCGGCGGCATCCGCCAGCGCGGCTGCGGAGGCCATGCCGCCGGCAGCTCGTTGGCGACCGTTCGCACAGGCGGAACCACGATGTGCGCGAGCAGGAGCCATCCGACGAAGGGGATGCCGGGATTGGAAATGAGCGGATTGCGCGCGAGCAGGCTCGCCAAGATGTACCAGAGCAGGAAGGCCGCGGTGCGATCGGCGATGCCGAGCGCGAGCTGCAGCGACAGCAGCGCAGCCACCACGATGGAGACGGTGACGAACAGAGGCCGGTCCGAGAGCGCGTACAGATGCACCGGCAGCTGCAGCGGGCTGTCGCCGCCGTGGGGCAGGACGCCGACATTCGACCACAGCTCCATCGCCCACGGCAGGAGCTGCAGGAAGTGGAGGCACAGGTAGCCGCCAAAGATCATCCGCCAGGCCGAGTACAGGCCGGGCGTCCACTCCATGTGCCGCTCGAGGAAGAGGCCTCGCATCATCTCTTGCACGGCGCGCTCAGCACCAGCGGGAGCGCGGGGTCATGGCGGCTGCCCTCACGCGGCACCAGCCGCACGCGCACCTTGCTTGCACCCTCGGCGATCCCGAACTCCCACAGCAGAACCGCCGGCGGCTCGCACATCGCGTAGTTGGACACCCACGCGAACATGCGGCGCGTACGAGGATCGGAGACCAGCACCGGTCCGTGCGCGAGCGCGGCGCCGAAGACATTGCGGCGGTTGTAGGGTCCTTGAATGCGCTCGTAGACCTCCGGCGTCAGCTCGAGCGACCGCTCGTTTCCGCTGCCGTCCAGCCATTCGATGAAGAAGCGCGTGGAGAACGTCTCGAGCCCGCGCAGCGGCGAGAACACTTTCGGGGCCGGCGAGGCGACGGTTGCCGCGGCCACGGCATGCAGGGAAGGCCGACCCGCAAGATCGGCCGCCATCTGCAGCAGACCCACGACGAGCAGCGCCGCGGTGGCCGTTGCGCGCCAGCGCGAATGGGGATCGGGCGGAACGGCGTGGATGACCTCGCGATCAGGTGTGGGCAGGTTCACCGGCATGAAGATCGAGGCAGAGCAGCATGCCGCGCGGGCGATGCCGGCCCTTGCGATCGATCATCCCATCGACTGGCGTCATGAGAAAGGCGCAACCCGATCGAGGCGGAAGCGACGAGCGGAAACGATCACGGCGCGTGTCGGCTCGCCTCCGGTGCCGCCGGTTCCCGTTGCAGCGGCGCCGCCTGCGCGGCGGCGGCCCTCAGCCGTGCCGCCGCCGGTATCGCTCCAGGAAGCGAGCGATGCGTCCGATAGCCTCGCGCAGATCGTCGCTGTTGGGCAGGAACACGACGCGGAAGTGATCGGTGGCCGGCCAGTTGAAGCCGGTTCCCTGCACCAGCAGGACCTTCTCCTCGAGCAGCAGCTCCAGAATGAACTGCTGGTCGTCCTTGATGGGATACATCTTCGGATCCAGGCGCGGGAACAGGTACAGCGCGGCCTGAGGCTTGACGCAGGTGACGCCGGGGATGGCCGTCAGGAGCTCGTGCGCCAGGTCGCGCTGGCGGCAAAGGCGCCCGCCGGGAGCCACCAGCTCCTCGATGCTCTGATGCCCGCCGAGCGCAGTCTGGATCGCGTACTGCGACGGCACGTTTCCGCAAAGGCGCATCGAGGAGAGGATGTTGAGGCCCTCGATGTAGTCCTGCGCGTGCGACTTCGGTCCCGAGACGATCATCCAGCCGGCGCGATAGCCGCAGGCGCGATAGTTCTTGGACAGCCCGTTGAACGTGATGCACAGGACGTCCTCGGCCAGCGAGGCGATGGAGGTGTGCTGCACGCCGTCGTAGAGCATCTTGTCGTAGATCTCGTCGGCGTAGACGATCAGGCCGTGCTGCCGCGCCAGGCGCACCACCTCGCGCAGGAAGTCGACGGGATAGACGGCGCCCGTCGGGTTGTTCGGATTGATGATGACGATCGCGCGCGTGCGTGGACCGATCTTGGCCTCGATGTCGGCCAGGTCGGGCTGCCAGTCTCGGCTCTCGTCGCACAGGTAATGGCGCGGCACGCCGCCCGACAGGCTGACCGCCGCCGTCCACAGCGGATAGTCGGGCGCCGGGATCAGCACCTCGTCGCCGTTGTTGAGCAGGGCCTGCATGGCCATCACGATCATCTCGGAGACGCCGTTGCCGACGTAGATGTCCTCCATCTGCACTCCGGCGATGTTCTTCTGCTGGCTGTAGTGCATGATCGCCTTGCGCGCGGCGAACAGGCCCTTGGAATCGCAGTAGCCGGAGGCCTCCGGAAGATTGTGGATGACGTCGGAGACGATCTCGTCGGGAGCCTTGAAGCCGAAGGGCGCGGGGTTGCCGATGTTCAGCTTGATGATGCGCTGCCCTTCCTCCTCCATCTGGCGAGCCTTCTCGAGCACCGGCCCGCGGATGTCGTAGCAGACACCGGCGAGCTTGGCGGACTTCAGCACCGGCTGCGGCTCGCTGCCCTGCTGCTCCCTTCGCTCCTTGAGATCGACCACTGCCATGTTCGTGCTCCTGCTTGCGCCGCGCTTCGTACGCAACCCGACGCCTAGCGCTCGTACGCGAGCGTCACGTCGTCGTTCTCGTCGTCGATGCGACCGGTGATGAAACGGTCCGCCGATATACTGCCACGAAATTCCCTCTCGAACATCGCCAGCGTGCCGGCGCTGGCCAGCTCGATCTGGCGGTCCCAGTCCATGTAGGTCGCGGGAGGAGGCGGACAGATCGGCTCGCAGGTCGAGCCGGTCGTGTCGACGCCGGCAGCGGCGCCGCCGAGAAAATCCTCGGGAATGCCGAAGTCGGGGAAGTAGGGGCGCTCGGCGCCCGGCGGCAGCAGCGAGGGGCAGGCCAGCTCCTCGTCGGGATTGGAGCCGCCGCCGAACAGCTCGTTGATGAATGCGGTATGCGTGCCGCCTGCCAGGGTCACCAGGTACTTCTCGGCGTTGGCACGGCCGAAGACGGCAAGATGGTTGCTCGCGTAGCCGGTGATCATGTCCTCGTCGCCGGCCAGGATCATCATCGGCGCGGTGGCGCCGCCGTCGAAGAAGGCCTCCTGGTAGAAGCAGGCGAACGGCGCCAGGCCCACGACCGCGTCGATGCGCGGGTCGCGCAGCGTCGGGTGGTACGTCGCCGCAAAGACGGTTGCGCCGCCCAGGGAATGCCCGATCGCACCGATGCGCGACAGATCGAGCTTGCCTTCGAAGGCGCCGCCCGCCTGCGCGTCGAGCGCCTCCAGCTGCGAGATCAGGTAGCTGACGTCGCCGGCCTGCGCCTCCAGGTCGAGCAGAGTGGCGCCGCCCGGCGTGTTCAGGTTCGAGAGCGGAAAGTCGGGCGACACCACGACGTAGCCGTGACCTGCCAGATGACGGATGAGTTCGGTGGAATCGGTGCGGAAGCCGCCAAGGCCATGCGCACGGATGAGCACCGGGAACGGTCCGCCTTCCGCCACGGGCGCGCCCGTGCTCGTCGAAACCGACGGGTAATAGATGTCGGTGACGAGCGTGCGCTCGGGCAACGATGGAAAGCCATTGTTGGCGGCGGTCGGGCGCGTCGTGTCGACGAACGTCAGCGTCTGCCTGGCCGCGCGGTATCGGCCACGGTTGGCGAAGTCCTCCGTTCCAAGATTGGCCAGATCGGCTTCGATCTCGGCGAACGTCGTATCGATCAGGGTCGCGATCGCTTCGGCGGTGACGACGCCGATGCAGGAGCCGCCCTCCTCGGCCTTGGCCAGCGCCGCGGCAAGCTTGGAGTCGCAGACGGCGGTGTCGCGAGCCACCAGGTCCCTCTTGATGAGCAGGCTCTGCGCCTTGGCGCCGCAGGAGGCGCGGCGGCCGGCCGCCTTCAGCCGTGCCAGCGCGCACGCGAGCGCCTCGCGCGTGCCGGCCCCGGCGGGATCGGTCAGGACTTCCAGCGAGTCGACGAGGGACTGGTTGCGAGCGCCGATGCCGGCCGCATCGCCCGCGGTGCGGCACTGGCTGCCATACTTGTCTTCGACGCCGGCGAAGGCGTCGGCGAGCGCGTCGTCGCAGCGCGTGAAATCGGGCACTTCACCGACCGAGGCGGCCAACGTTTTGACCAGACAGGCAACGTGCTTGCCGGCAGCCTTGTGCTTGCCGTCGAGACAGCGATCCTTGTCGGACAATGCGGCCATCGAGGTGGTGGACAGGCAGAAGGATGCGGCCGCCGTCATCGCGACGGCCCGGAAGGTACGAAAAGTCATGTAGGAGCTCCCCCGCGTAAAGTCGCGAAAGCGAAGGTACACACGCCCGCGGCCGTACGCCAGCGGGGAATCGGGGGCGGGTTTGGACGAAGCGGCGACATGGCCTAGTTTTCGCCGGCCGCTCCGCTCGTGCCGTCGCAATGAAGCCTCCGATCCTGGCGCATCTTCTCCTTTTCGCATCGGCCTGCGCGGCGGCCGCGTGCACTCCCACCCATTCGACCATGCACCCGTATCGCAACGACATCGGTCTGGCGGCGGAACTCGGCGCTCGCGCGAGCGGCCAGTGCCAGCGGCAGCGCGGCAACGCCGGACTGCCACCCCACCCCTTCACTACCGACGGCTGCTCGGCCTCACCCGACGGCAGATGGAAACAGTGCTGCATCGAGCACGACATCGCCTACTGGTGCGGCGGCGATGCGCAGGCGCGCCGGCACGCCGATGAGGTCTTCCGACGATGCGTCGCAGAGAAGACGGGCAACGCCCCTCTTGCCTGCCTGATGTATGGCACGCTGCGACTGAGCGGCGCTCCGTGGCTGCCCTTTCCATGGCGATGGGCTTACGGCTGGGACGGAATCCGCGGTTACGACGCGGCATCCACGCATCCGACTGCGCCGCCCAGGGGCGCCGAGGACGCGCGCTAGATGCCGGTTGCGCAACCCTGCGCAACTCACAGGGCCCTCTCGACAATCGCGCGTCGCTGATAGACTTAGAGACCATGCGCCAAGCGTCTCGATCCTGGCCACACCTTCTCGGACGCCGGCGGCGCCTGCACATTGCTCCTGCGCTCCTGGCGCTGGTGGCACTTGCCGGCTGCGCCCGAATGATGCCGCAGTGGCGGGCGCCGGCCGAGGTCCGAGCGCCGGACGGTGCCGTTGCCGCCGCGCTCGGCGACACCTATCGCCGCGCCACCGCGGCGTTCGATCCCACCTCGATTCCGGAGGTACCCGAGCCGACCAATCTGCGGCCGTGCTGTGCGTTCGGCGCAGACCTCAAGGTCGCCGTCGGTGCGGTCCCCGTGCCGGGCTTTTCGCTCGACAACATCCGCGGGCCCGAAGAGATCGGCCCGCACAAGTTCAACATCGGCCTGTTCGAGACGGCTACCGACGAGGAGCGCGGCGTCATCGAGCGCGAGAACAACGGTCTCGTCTACACGTGCCGCGGCGGCTTCATCGACGTCGCGCACATCCGCGACAACGCCGACATGACCGTCTACCTCTCCAACTCCATCGCGCGCAAGATGGACGCCGGCGGCGACATTCTGCTGTCGGACCAAGGCGGCACGCGCCGCATCCGCCTTCGCGCGATTCCCCGCCAGCGCATTGCCGCGATCGGCCGGCGGCCGCTGTCGCTGGCGATGGCGCAGTGGCTGGCCTACCAGATCTCGGTCTGGCACGAGATCGCCACTTGGTACGGCTACGGCACGATTCCCACCTGGCCCGAGAAGGTCTCCGCTTTTTCGCCCGAGGATCTCTACTCCAACCTGGTGGGCATCAAGCTGGCTGGCGGCATCATCGCGCTGCGCGATACCGGCGACGAGGACGACTACAACCGTGCCATGAACGCGTGGATGGCCATGGCGCTCAAGCGCCTGGAGACGGTCCCGCGGCAGGACGCCCTGCAGGCGATGCGATCCGTGGACGGAATCTGGTGGACGTCGCAGGCACGGCTGCCAGACTTCAAGCTGGTGCTGCGACGCGACTTCAACATCGGTCCTCTGGTGGAGCCCTGGCTGGTCGACCAGGCGTTCGCGCCCGCGCCGGGCCCGGATGTGGGCTGCACCAACGCAGGCCCCGAGCTGATCCTGCGCGTGCCCTCGGGCCTGGAAGGCGTCCGCTTCGAAGACGATGCGACGCTCGAGATCGAGGTCAGCGACGCCGTGGCCGCAGCCGGCTTCCCGTTTCCGCGGCCGAAGAGCCGCGTGGTGACGCCGGCGGATTTCGCCGCCATCGTCGAGCGTATCCGGCGCGAGCACATCGCCGAGCTGGGCCCGCGCTCGGACCAGCCGCAGAGGTAGCATGCGCGTTCGGCAAGCAGCGAGTGACCGCGCCTGCCTCGCCACGCGATGGCGATGCCGCGGCCGCCCGCGCAGCTGAAGAGCGATGGCGGTGCGACGGCAATCGCCGGGCGAAGGTCCCGGCAAGGCTCCCGTGCCGCCGCGGCCCACCCTGTCCTCTCTCAAGAAGGCTGCCGCCACCTGCCGCGCGTGCGACCTGTGGAAGCGCGGCACGCAGACCGTCTTCGGCGAAGGCAGGACGACGGCGCGCGTGATGTTCGTCGGCGAGCAGCCGGGCAACGACGAGGATCTGTCGGGCAAGCCGTTCGTCGGCCCAGCCGGCAAGTTGCTGGATCGCGCGCTCGAGGCCGCCGGCATCGAGCGCGGCGATGCCTACGTCACCAACGTGGTCAAGCACTTCAAGTGGGAGCCGCGCGGCAAGCGCCGCATCCACAAGAAACCGAGCACGACCGAGATGGTCGCGTGCCGGCCGTGGCTGGAAGCCGAGATCGACGTCGTCAAACCCGACCTGCTCGTGGCCCTCGGTGCAACCGCGGCGCAGTCGCTGCTCGGCAAGGCGTTCCGAGTCACCGAGCAGCGCGGCAAGGTGCTGGAGTCGGACTACGGCGTTCCGATCCTGGCCACGGTGCATCCGTCGTCGCTGCTGCGCGCGCCGGACGACGAAACGCGGCGGCGCGAGACCGACAGGTTCATCGCGGACCTGAAGGTTGCCCGGAAGCTCCTGAAATGAACGGCCGCGGGTCGCCCCCTCCGCATTCGGACGCCCGATCACGCGCTGCTGCGCGACAAGTGACAGACACGAGCTTTTCCTGTCGCGCGACGAGTGGGCGGCGCTCTCAGTCCTCGCCGCGATAGCCGGCGCCGCCGCGGCGATAGTCCTCTTCGCCGGCGCGGCCCGGATCGCCGTCGCTGAAGCCGGCGGCGCCGCGATAACTTTGCTGCTCGCCGGCGCGGCCGCGCTCGTACGGCTCGGTGTCGCTGCGCTCGATCGCGGTGCCGCTGCGCCAAAGGCGTGCGCTCGAGTCCTCGTACTCGTAGCGCGCGCCCGGACGCTTGTCGGTATCGAGCACGGGGTTCTTCGAGTCCTCGCCTTCGGGCGGCGGATGATTCTCACGCTCCTGCAGCTTGCCCATGCGCTCGCGCCACAGGAACTGCAGGGGATCGCCGGCCGCTCCCTTGCCTTCCGGATCCGGGTCCTGCGCTTCGACGATTGCGTCGTCCTGCGCAGTGAGCTGGCCGCCGAGCAGCTCGGCCGCCGCCGGCCGAGCGTTCAGCGCGAGGACGATTGCGGTCGCGGCGAGGGCGTGCGGCCGCGTCGAGCATCGGAGAAGTGCTGTCATTTCACGGCTCTCCTTTTTCGAAGCTTGCTTCCGAGTGTGACCCACCATTGCGTCTCGTCAAGGTCCCGACCTGCCCAAACGCTGAGCAGAAGGCGCCGCGATTCCAGGATTCGAGCCGCGGGCCGCCGAGAGGCGATGTCGACGGCGAACGGAGCGCGAGGCGCCAGGTGCAAACCCTACTTCACCGCGACCACGCGGACGCCGCCTTCGCGGCGGATGACGTTGATGCCGACGTCGCCGCGGTAGCGCTCCAGAAACAGATCGACGCTCTGGCCGTCCACCCGCAGGTTGCTGATGCGAATCCAGCGCAGGAAGCGCGGCAGCGACGGATTGGAGAAGCGCACCTCTCGGCGGCGTGCGTCGATGTGAAGGCCCAGGCTGGCCTGGAGCAGCATGTAAACGGCACCGGCGGCCCAAGCCTGCGGCGAGCATGCCACCGGGTACATGGTGGGACCTTCGCCGGGACGCCGATCGAAGCCGCAGAACAACTCGGGGAGACGGTGCAGGTCCATGAAGCCGGCGGCTTCGAAGAGGCCGTTCATGATGCGCGCGGCGTGGTGCTGCAGGCCGTAGCGCGAGAACCCTGCCGCGATCAGCGCGTTGTCGTGCGGCCACACCGAGCCGTTGTGGTACGACATCGGGTCGTACCGCTTCTCCACGCACGAGCACGTGCGCACGCCCCAGCCCGAATACATGTCTTCGCTCATCAGGCTTTGCGCAACCAGCGCCGCGCGCTCCGCCGAGGCGACGCCGGCGAACAGGCAATGGCCAGGGTTGGACGTGCGAACGCGGCAGGGGCGGCCGGCCCCGTCCAGCGCCAGTGCGTAGCTGGCAATCTCCTCGCACCAGAACCTGGTCTCGAACCGCTCCTTCATCGCGGTGGCCTTGGTCATGTACCCGTCGACCAGATGCGGCCGGCCGAGCATCGTGGCCAGCTGCGCGGCGGCCCTGTAGGCGGCGTACACGTATCCCTGCACTTCGCACAGCGCGATGGGCCCGTCGGCCAGCTCGCCGTCGGCGTGGAAGACCGAATCGTTCGAGTCCTTCCAGCCCTGCTGCACCAGCCCCTTGGGCGAGCGGCGCTGGTAGTCGACCATGCCGTCACCGTCGGTGTCGCCGTAGCGGTCGATCCACTCGAGCGCGCGCTCCACGTTCGGCCACAGCGACTCGACGAACGCGATGTCGCCGCTGCGCTCGGCATACTCCCACGCCAGCATCACGAACAGCGGCGTGGAATCGACGCTGCCATAGTAGCGCCCGAAGGGAACCTCGCCGAGCGCGGCCATTTCGCCCTTGCGCGTCTCGTGCAGGATCTTCCCGGGCCTCGCATCGCGCTCCGCATCATCCTCGCGCGCCTGCGTGGCGGCCAGATGCGCGAGCACGCCTCGCGCGATGCCCGGATTGACCCACAGCGTCTCCAGCGCCGTGATGATGCCGTCGCGCCCGAAGACCGTGCTGAACCACGGCACGCCCGCGTAAGGATAGGGCCCGTCGGGCGTGTTGGTGGTCATCATGTGCAGATCGACCAGAGAGCGATTGATCCAGTCGTTGAACTGCCCGTTGGATGTGTGGATGACGCTGTCGTGCTCGCGGGCGGAGCGGAACGCGTCGTCGGACAGCGCCGCACCGGTGGCGTAGTCGACCGTGATGCGGCAGCGCTCGCCGACGTTGCAGGAGACGGTCAGGAAGACGGTGACGACGTCGCGCGGCGCCAGATCGAGCCGGTACTCGATGTGTTCGGCGGAACGCGAGGCCGGCACCGGATCGAAGGTGATGTAGGAGGTGCGCGTAACGTCGTCGAGTCCTAGATAGGAGAGCGCGATCTTTCCCTCGTCCAGAGCCGGCTCGCGGCGGTGGCCGTGCGAGCGACGCTCCATGCCGCGCACCTCGAAGATGTCGGCGAAGTCGGCGTCGAAGCGGAGCGTCATCGGAAGCCGGACGTGGGCCAGCGAATAGTTGGTGACGCGGATGCGCTCGTAGCAGGCACCCTGCCACAGGAACTTGCTCCGGAAGATGTGCACCGCCCCGCGCGGCACCACCACCTGATGGTCATGCGAGATGTCGGGATTGGTCAGGTCGACCGCCAGCAGCGCGTTGTCTTCCTTGACCGTGGAGCTGAGCAGCAGCGGACGTTCGCTGCCCAGATGCAGAGTCAGCAGCGAAAGGTAGCGCGTCCCTTCGTGGTAGATGCCCTGCTCGCGCAGGCCGAGCGGCCGGATGTCGCCGTAGCGGTCGAAGACTGCGAAGGTCTCCCCATGCTTGAGGACCCGTGTCCGGTCGTCGGCGAGCGAGGACGATGCGCGAATGTAGTACTCGTCCTGGACCTGGATGATTTCGCTCACGCAATCTCACCTTTGCTTCGCACGCCCGGCTCTTACGACAGGCGCAGGCCGCCGTCTCCTCCAGCCACGGAGCCGCCTGGCGTGTCGCCGGCTACGCAAGGGTCGGAGGAGGTCATTCGTCCAGCCACGCTTTCGTAGATTTTCACGTACTCGCGCGCCATGCGGCTGCTGACGAAGCGGCGCTCGAACCGCTCGCGGCAGCGCCTGCGGCTGAGGCGGTCGATGCGCGCGACGGCCTGCACGGCGCCGTCGATGTCGCGCACGACGTAGCCGCTGACCCCGTCCTCGATCACTTCCGCTACCGATCCTCGTTCGAACGCGATGACCGGCGTGCCGCACGCCATCGCCTCGATCATCACCAGCCCGAAAGGCTCCGGCCAGTCGATGGGAAACAGGAGCGCGGCGGCGTTGCCGAGAAACGCCTGCTTGTCGGCCTGCGCGATCTCGCCTATCCATTCGATGCCAGGCCGATCCAGCTGCGGCTTGATCGTCTCCTCGAAGTAGCGCCGGTCGGCGGCGTCCACCTTGGCCGCGATCTTCAGCGGCCAGCCCAGACGAGTCGCGATCCGGATTGCACGATCCAGGCCCTTTTCCGGCGAGACGCGTCCGAGGAAGGCCAGATACCCTTCGGCGTTCTCCGACAGCTCGTACATGTCGGGAGGCAGCCCATGGTGCACGGTGCCCGCCCATGGAAGCCAGGGCAGAGGCTCGCGCTGGGCGTTGGAAATCGACACCACCACCATCTCCGAGAACTCGCGATACAGCGGCACCAGATCGGGAATGTCCAGACGGCCGTGCAGCGTCGTCACGTGCGGCGTGCGGATCTGCCGGGAGAACGGGAAATGCATGTAGTCGCAGTGGTAGTGGATGATGTCGTAGTAATGGGCCTCGCGCTTCAGCCGCTCGAGCATCACCAGGTGGTGCGCGAGTTGGTCACAGGAGCTCTCGTTCAGTCGCAGCGAGCGCGGGCAGGTGGCCACCAGCCTTGCGCTCGTGACCGAATCCCCGCTGGCATAGAGCGTGACCTCGTGTCCCATCTGGACCAGCTCTTCGGTGAGCCAGGAAACGACCCGTTCGGTGCCGCCGTAACATCGTGGGGGAACGCTTTCATACAGAGGAGAAACCTGGGCGATGCGCACGTGACCTCCGTGCCGTCGGACTCTAGCATGAACCTCCCGCGACTGTGGCTCACCGCGCCGCCGAAATCGTCGCGCGCGCCCGCCGGCGCTCGCGTGCGTGCCACTCCATTGGGCTACACACGCGAACCCCTGTAGCGTGGCGCACGTGAAGCTCGACCTCGTCGCCACGTCCACGTTCGGCCTGGAAGCCGTGGTCATGCGCGAGCTTGCGACGCTCGGCCATGCCGACGCGCGATCGCCGCAGACGGGCCGGGTCGAATTCTCCGGCGACGCCACCGCGCTCGTGCGTGCGAACATCTGGCTGCGCAGCGCCGACCGCATTCTCGTCCGCGTGGCACGCCGCGAAGGCATCACCGATTTCGATACGCTGCTCGACCTGTCCTACGAGCTGCCGTGGGAGGAGTGGATCGCGCCGGATGCCGCGTTTCCCGTAGCGGGGCGGTCGATCAAGAGCGGGCTCGCCAGCGTCCCGGCGGTGCAACGCACCGTCAAGAAGGCCATCGCGGAGCGGCTGCTGAGGGCGCACCGTTGCCGGCATCTGCCCGAAAGCGGCGCAACCGTCGCCGTCGAGGCCGCCCTTCTCAAGGACTGCCTGACGCTCACCATCGACAGCAGCGGCCCCGGTCTGCACAAGCGCGGCTACCGCGACCTGACCGCCGCGGCACCGCTTCGCGAGACGCTGGCGGCGGCGCTGGTGGAGCTGTCGTTCTGGAAGCGCGATCGCCCGCTCATCGATCCCTTCTGCGGCAGCGGAACCATCGCGATCGAAGCCGCGATGATCGGCCGCAACATGGCTCCGGGGCTTCGCCGCGGCTTCGCGGCCGAGGAATGGGATGCCATCGACCAGCGCATCTGGCACGAACAGCGGCGCGCGGCCGAGGCTGCGGTGCAGCCGCCGATGCAGGAACGCATCATCGCGACCGACCTGGACGAGCAGGCGCTGTCGATGGCGCGACGTCATGCCGAGCGCGCAGGCGTCGCCGAGGACATCCATTTTCAGCGCCTCGCCTTCCACGAGCTGTCGTCGAGCCGCAAGTACGGCTGCCTCATCACCAACCCGCCCTATGGCATCCGCATGGAGGATCGCCGCGACGTGCTCGAGCTCTACGAGTCGATGCCGGAGGTGTTCGAGCGGCTGCCGACTTGGTCGTTCTTCATCCTGACGTCGTGGCCGGGTTTCGAGCAGGTGGTGGGCCGGCGCGCCGAACGGCGGCGCAAACTGTACAACGCGCAGATCGAGTGCACGTACTACCAGTTTCACGGACCGCGGCCGTAGGAAGGGCGTTGCGTCGGCGCCGGCTCGCGAGCAAGGTTGCCGCTGCGGGCATGACCGTGACCCACGACAGGAACCGCGACGCGCTGCTGCGGCGCGTGGTCGAAGCGGTTGAAGCCGAGACCGGCGATGCGTTCTTCCGCGTCCTCGTGCGCGGGCTCGCCGAGGCCCTCGGCGTCGCCTATGCGTTCGTTTCGGAACTGACGCGTGGCGGCACCTGGTTTCGCAGCCTGGCGCTGTGGGCGCGCGGCCGCGAAGGTGCGGCGTTCGAGATTCCCCTGGATGGCACGCCGTGCGAAGCCGTGCTGTCCGGCCAGGTCCGGCACTACCCTGACAACCTCCGCCAGCGCTTCGAGCGCGACACGGCGCTGCGGGCCTGGAACGTGCAAAGCTACGCCGGCGTTCCCATGATCGATTCGGCCGGCAAGGTGCTGGGCCATTTTGCCGTCCTCGACGAGCGGCCGATGTCGGAGGAGCGCGCTGCCGCCGCAACCGACGTCATGCGCATCTTCGCAGCCCGCGCGGTGGCCGAGATCGAACGAGCGCGCGCGGTCGAGGCGCTGCGCCAGAGCCAGACGCGGCTGTCGCGGCTGATCGACGGCGCCAGCGACGGCATCGTCAGCTACGGCGACGACGGCGTCATCGTGCTCTTCAACCGCGCCGCCGAACGCATCCTCGGCTGCAAGGCCCAGGACGCCGTCGGCACCAACGTGTCGCGCTTTGGCACCGAGGAAGGACTGCGCCTGGTCGGCGAATCGATCGAGAAGCTGGCGCGCGATCCCGATGCGCTGATCTTCGCCGGCGGCGACGAAGGCGTTCCAGCCAGGCGCGCCGACGGCAGCGTCTTCATGCACGAGGCGTCGCTGTCGCGCAGCGACGTGGATGGACACCCGCTCTACACCGTGATCTTCCGCGACGTCGAAGAACGGCGGCGCGTCAGCCGCCAGATGCTCGATCTGCGCAGGCAGAACGACTACCTGCGCGAGGAGCTCGGCTGGATCTACAACGTCGAAGAAATCGTCGGCCGCAGCGCGGCGGTACGAAACGTCGTCGAGCAGATCGAGCGCGTGGCACCGACCGATTCCACCGTCCTCCTCCGCGGCGAGTCCGGCACCGGCAAGGAGCTGTTCGCGCGCGCGGTCCATGCGCGCAGCCGCCGGAGCGGCCGGCCGCTGGTCAAGGTCAACTGCGCGGCGCTGTCGCCAGGCCTGGTCGAGGCCGAGCTGTTCGGACACGAAAAGGGCGCGTTCACCGGCGCCGGCGAGCGACGCATCGGGCGCTTCGAGCTGGCGCAGGGCGGCACGATCTTCCTGGACGAGGTCGGCGAGATTCCCTTGGACGTGCAGGTCAAGCTGCTGCGCGTGCTGCAGGAACGGGAGATCGAGCGGGTCGGTGGCAGCATGCCCATCGCGCTGGACGTGCGCGTGATCGCGGCCACCAACCGCGACCTGGAGCGAGCCATCGTCGAAGGCAAATTCCGCGAGGATCTGTTCTACCGGCTCAGCGTCTTTCCGGTGCGTGTTCCGCCGCTGCGCGAGCGGCCCGGCGACATCCCGCTGCTCACGCGGTTCTTCGTCGAGCGGCACGCCGCGCGCATCGGAAGGCGCATCACGCGCATCGCCCCCGACACGCTCGAGCGGCTGGAGCGCTACGCCTGGCCGGGCAACGTGCGCGAGCTGGAGAACGTCATCGAGCGGGCCATCATCGTTGCCCGCAGCGACGTCCTCGAAGTGGACGCCGCGTCCCTGGCGGGCGCGGCGGCGGTGCCGCTGCACGCGCCGGCCGCTGACAGCGGCGATGCGGCGCGGCCGCCTGCCGAGACCCTGGAAGAGGCCGAGCGGCGTCACATCGCCGCCGCGCTCGACAGCACATCGTGGAGGGTCGAGGGCACCGGCGGCGCTGCGGCGCTTCTCGGCCTGCACCCGAGCACGTTGCGCAGCCGAATGAAGAAGCTCGGACTGGCAAAGTGACGGCGTCGTAGCGGCCGCTCTCCCGCGCGAGCTGCGTCCGCGCGGGTCGGCCGACTACGGCACCGGCAGCAGCGAGCACTGGCAGGCGTCGCCGATCGCCGCGCACCGCGCGCCGATCGGGCAGCTGCCTGCGCACAGCGGCGCCGCCGCATCGCCGCACGGCGGCAGCACGTTGGTGCATCCGCACGTGTCGCCATCGGCCACGCACGCCTGGCCCACGTCGCAGACACCGGCGCAAGTCGGCGCGGCCGCAGTGCCGCAGGCCGGCAGGCCCGGCGCCTGACACTCGCACGCACCGACCACGTCCACGCAGATCTCGCCCTGCGGGCAGAAACCGCCGCAGACAGGCGAGGCGGCGTCTCCGCACTGCGGCAGCGTCGGAATGACGCATTCGCAGGTGCCGTTGTTGTCCATGCACAGATCGCCGGCGGTCGGGCACACGCCGCCGCACGTGGGCGCCGTCGCCTCACCGCAGGCGGGCAAGGGAAGCCCGGTGCACTGGCAGGAGCCGGCGTTGTCGGTGCAGGCCTGTCCGACCGGGCAGACGCCGCCGCAGACCGGCGACTCCGAGTCCTCGCAATCGGGCACGGGCAGCAACGTCGTCGTGGTCGTGCCGCCTGCCGTGCAGTTGGCGCCGGAGGGAAACTCGTAGGGCAGCTGGCGATTGCTCTGGCAGCGGATGTCGGCGGTGAAGTCGAGCGCGAACGTTCCCGGCCCGGGCAGACCGCCCGAGATGTTCACCGCCGGATTGGTGGTGGGCGGGATGCAGAAGGCGGCAACGTTCAGCGGGTTGAAGATGTCGGCGCGCCCTTCCAGGACGATGGGGTCGGAGTAGCAGCGACGGATGTCGAGGACGGTGCAGCTGCCGCCGCCCGAGGCGGCGCAGTCGTTGTCACCGGTGCACGGGATGAAGCCGCGGCCGTCCGGATGCGTGACGGCATCGCAGTACGTGTCGATGGGGCCGGTGACGCATCGCGAGTCGGGACCGCAGGCGAAGCTCTCGCACACGTTCGGCTGCACGCCGGCGCCGCCGCTGGCGGTGCACGCCCCGGCGTCCACCGCCGCGCATTCCGCATCGGAGGAGCAGCCGACCGAGCTGTTGGCCGAGCAGACGCGGCACGGACAATCGGCGCCGGCTGGCGTATCGCACGGCAGGCCGGCTTCGAGCGTACGGGTCCCGGTGCTTCCATTGAGCTCGATCAGCAGGCCGCCGCCGCTGATATTGGTTGCCGGCGCCGGCAGGCAGTCGAAGCTGGTGGGCCCGAACGTGACGTGCTCGCCATTGACGTCGCACGAGCCGCTGCTGAGGCCACCGCTGCAGGTCCCGCCGCGAACGCCGTCGTTGGGCACGGGATCGCCGTCACACGTCGGGCAGGGGTTGGTCGTGCTCAAGCCGAGATGCACCACCGAGGCGAGGCGGATGCGATCCGCCCATTCGCCGGTGCGCAGGTTCATCGTGCCCGAGTAGTCCTCACGGATGCGGTTGACGACGCACACCGGAGTGCCGCCGGCCGACAACGCCAGAGGCGCGCCGAAGTAGCAGCGGCACAGCGAATCCACCGGTCCGCATGCATCGGGATCGGCGCCGTTGATCACCGTGCAGGTGGTCTGCGGGTTGGAGGTACAGCGGCAGTTCGACGTCGGGTCGCCGGCACGGACGTTGAGAGACACCGCGCAGTTCTCGCAATCCTCGTTGCACGTGACGTCGACGACGTCGCCGGTCTTGTTGGGAACATCGACGTCGTGCGCGCTGCCCGACCATCCCGTGCTCAGGCTGGTTCGGGTTGGAGGGGTATCGTATTTGGCGTTGATCGTACGGCGGATGGTCGCCGGCTCGCAGGGTCCGCTCGCCGTGGAGATGCAACGGCAACGATCAGCATCGGAGGTGCAGGCGGTGCCGGAGGGGCAGCTTCCGTTGCATTGCGGGTAGCTGTCGCCGCAGGTGTCCGACGGAATGGTCGTGGTCGTAGACGGAGCTTCGGTGGTCGTGGGCGGCTCGGCCGTCGTGGTAGTGGGCCCGACCACGGTCGTGGTGGTGACCGGAACAACGGGAACCGAATACGCATTGCGGATCAGCGCCGAGCCGGTGGCGTCCGCGAATGCCTGCGCGCACGCCAGCAAGGCCTCGAGGCTGTCGCCGCACGCGTTCATGGTGGACAGCTCGGAGGACGCCAGGTTGCAGCTGCGCGCGACCTTCTTGCGCATGCGCGCGCGTGCCTTCTCGATGCGACCGCTGGCGTCGTCGCCCTCGCAGGCGTAGGCCGCGCCGCCGCCGCTCGAGTCGGAGCGGGACTGGCACTGGCGGCGCTCGCGCATGATCTGGCGAACCAGCAGCGAGGAGCTCTTGCCGAGCGTGCCCTGACACCTGCGCGGACCGCCGGCCAGAGCGCCGCCGGGCTCGCCCATCGTCTGCGCGCCAAGCGCAGCCACACCCGCATCCGACAGACCCATCAGACAGTCGGCAACTTCGCCGAAATCGTCGATCGCCGTTGTCGCGCCGCCATCGTCGGCCGCCGCTGCCGGCGGCGGACACGCCGGATATTGGCCCAGCAACGACGTGGACCGCCGGCAGGCGATCAGGACGTCGGTGCGCAGCTCGGTGCGTGTTGCCGGCAGACGGCCGAGAAAGTCGGCGCTGTCGACGTCATTGCAGTCGACATCGGCGGGAACCGAGCCGAGGCTGCGGCGCTTGTGGCAGTTGACCAGGAACTGCGTCGTGGTGTTCGCGTAGTCTTCCATCGCGCCTGCGATGGTGTCGCGGCATTCGGTTTCGCCGGGCGTCAGCGCGCCGGCCGTCGCAGTATTGAGCAATGAAAAAATAACGAACGTCGAGAAAGCGAGACGACGGCAGCGCATGCGATCTCCCCCTGTCGGCATGCAGGCCGCCTCGTTGCCGCCTGCACGGTCCCCTCCAGTGCTAACTGCGCCGGACGCTGCGAACAAGTTTGTTTCTCGAGAAATACGCCGAGATTGCGAGGAAGCGCGATGTGCAGCGTCGTCCGGAACGCCGCACGAAGCGATTTCCCATGGGCCGCGCCCAGCGGGCGATGCCCGGTCCCGGCTGCCACGCTTCGCGCCTGCCTGCGAAATGTCGTGGCCGTGGCCGCGACCGATCGTGGCGGCGGCGGACCCGCCGTGGGCGCAGCTGCGCGCTGCGCGCGCGCCGGCGGCCTAAGTCGCGGCACCACGGCACTTTTCCCCTGCGCGGCCGAACGCCGCGGCACTGGTACGCGCCTTGCTCAACAGCCCTGCCAAACGCCGAGGAAACGGAGAGCGATGCTGAGGATCACAAGAGACGACCGTGCTTTGCACTCGACGAGGCTGCACCTGGAAGGACGCCTGACCCGGCTCGAAGCCGAGGCTCTCGAGCAGGCCTGCGCCGAATGCCGGACGATCGAGCGCGATCTCGTCCTCGACCTGTCGGGAGTGCGCTTCGCCGACGAGACCGGCGCTGCGCTCCTTCGCCGGCTGCGCTCCCAGAACGCGGTGCTTGCCAATCCCACGCCGTTTCTCAGCGAGCTGCTTTCGGAGGAGGACGTATGAACGCTGCATCGACTGCCCGCGCTCGAGCCGCACGACGCGGCTCGCCGCCATCGACCGATGCCGACGTCTCGGTGGTCCCGTCGGACGCCGCCATGGTCGGCGCGGCGATTCGTGATGAGGCCAGCCTCGTGGCCCGCTTGCGAGACGGTGACCGCGACGCCTACGAGACGCTGGTGCGAAGCTGCGGCGGCCGCATGCTCGCGACCGCCCGCCGCATGCTCGGCGATGAGGAGGAGGCGCGCAACGTCGTGCAGGACGCTTTCCTGTCGGCGTACCGCTCCATCGGCCGCTTCGCCGGCGACTCGCAGCTCGCCACCTGGCTGCACCGCATCGTCATCAACGCCGCGCTGATGCGGCTGCGCGCGCGTCGGCGGCGGCCGGAAATATCGATCGAGGAGCTGCTACCGACATTCGACGGCGACGGCCTGCACCGCGACCGCTTCGAGCTGCCCGATGACAGAAGCGTCGATGCGGGCCGGGAGCTCGACCGAGCAGCGTTGCGGCAGCGAGTGCGCGACTGCATCGAGCTGCTCCCGCAAAGCTACCGAACGATCCTGATGCTGCGGGACATCGAAGAGATCTCCACCGAAGAGGTCGCCGAGATGCTCGGCCTGACACGCGAGAATGTGAAGACGCGGCTGCACCGCGCGCGTCAGGCGCTCAAGGCGCTCCTGGAGCGCGAGGGAGCGCTCCAGGATTGACGGGCGCAGCAGCGAAGCGCTGCCAGCTTACGGCTCCTGGCGCGCGAGCCCGAGCCACTTCTGCATCGCCGGCAGCGCCCACACATCATCCATGTACCGACGGCACACCTCGTCGACCCTCACCGCGTAGGTCGTGAAACGGGAGACCACCGGCGCGAACATCGCATCGGCGATCGAGAACTCGCCGAAGAGGAAGGGGCCTGCGCCGCCGTAGTCGCGCCGGCAGCCGCGCCAGATGTCCTGAACGCGACCCACGTCCGCGGCCACGTCCCCGGTCAGCTCGGCCAGCGGCGTCGTTGCGCGAAAATTCATCCACAGGACGTTGCGCATCGCGGAGAAGCTCGAGTGCATTTCGGCGCTGACCGAGCGGGCAATGGCCCGGGCAGCCTTGTCGCGTGGCCACAGGTGCCTGTCGCCGAAGGTTTCGGCGAGATGCTCGCAGATCGCCAGGGAGTCCCAGATCGTCAGACCGTCGTGCTCGAGGGCGGGCACATGACCCGACGGCGACCGCGCAAGAATGGCGGCCTTGACGGCCGGTGACTTCCGGTGCGGCCCTTCCAACTCGATGCGCACGGTCGCGAAGGGGATGCCGAACGTTTCCAGCACCAGCCACGGCCGCAGCGACCATGAGGAAAGATTGTAGTTCCCGATGACGAGCGTCAGCACCGGCGCTGCCTTGCACGATCCGCGTCCAAAGTCGCCCTCGCCTACGCGTCGTCGTGGACGGGAAGATTCAAGATCCGGTCCCGGCCAGGCGGGCGAGAGGTTGCGTGGGCCTGGAGGCGCGCAGGGGCCCGGCTCGATAGCCGCTGCCGGGGTCGAGCAGGATCGTGGTCATCGTGCCGGCAAGCTCGCCTGTCAGCGGAACCAGCAGGCGCTGCGCAAGCACCTCCCTGCCCTGCAGCAACGGCAACGTGAACCTGCGCGGCTCGGGATAGGTCACCTCCACGCATCCGTGATCGTTGCGAAGCGTCTCGACCAGCTGCGGCGTCACGGCCAGACGCAGCACCGCATCGGCCGCGTGCACGCTGTCTTCGACGGCTTGGAGCAGCGCAGCGGTGGACGCGTCCTGCACCGGCAGCGCACGCCGCTGGCCGCCCTCGTACACCACGACCTGCAGCTGACCGGCGGCCGTTGCGCGGCAGCCGGCCAGCGCCACGGCCGCTGCCATGAGGGCACGCAGCAGCCGCGGCGGTTTGCTCACGGCGCCGTCTCGACCTTGACGTCGTCGATCGTGATCGCCGAATCGAAGATGCTGTCGCCGACGTCGCTCGCCGCGAATCGCAGCGTCACCGGCTTGTTCGCGTTGGCCGGCAGCAGGTTGGTCAGGTCGAACGTCTCCGTGTTCCAGACCGTGCTCCAGACCTTGCAGTCGTTGCCGCCCGCGCCCACCGTACCTTCGCCATCGATCTCGCAGGGTGGTGCGCTCTGGTCGAAGAACAGCGAGGAGACGGCCACCGAACCGCACAGCGAATCGACGCGCTCGGCCAGGACCTCGCTCGGCCCGCCGGCGTGGCCGAGCGTGACGGTGAAGCGGTCATCGAAGCCGCGGAAGCACCATTCGATGAACTCCTCCGAGCTGAACATCCAGTCGAACGACAGGCTGGTGGCGTTGGCTGGCAGGCAGAACGTCTGCTCGATGCTACCGGAAGCGGTGGTGAAGCCGAGGCCCGTCGAGATCAGGCCCATGTAGCTGCCCTCGGTCGGATCGATGGGACCGAGACCGGAGACGACGCGACCGTCGCCGAAGGGAGTCCATCCGGTCAGGTCGCCCTTCTCGAAGTCGCCGTTGATGAGCTTGCCCGTGTACTCCACCGTCTCCGAGGAATGGTGGGTGAACGTCGCGAACGGCATCGTCGGATCGACCTTCGGCATGACCGGCGTGAACGCCTCCGTCGTATCCATCGCGCCCGTGACCAGGTTGGTGAAGAGCTGCGTGGCCACGTTCTGGGCGAAGTTGCTGTTCACCACGCGCGTGAACGCGTAGTAGTTGGACGCCCCCTTGCCGCGGAACGCCTGGGACATCGTGTTGTTGGCCGAGCTCTGGCACGAGCCGTTGTAGATGATCGAGTTGTCGAAGGTGCCCGACAGGCTCGAGATCTTGCCGGGACGGATCGCGAAGACGCCGCCCATCGTCGAGATGCGGCCGAGCGCCATGTCGACTCCGTGCGAGAGGATGGCCAGGGCGCTGGTGGCCTCGGTGGTGAGGAACACCACCTGATTGCTGCCGTCGAGCGCACCGTGCGTCACCATGATGATGGTGCCGTAGTCGGTGAAGGACGCCACGGAGTCGACGTCGCACTGCGCATCCTTGATGTAGGTGACGTTGAACTTGGGACACTCCGAGTTGCTGAACAGCATCTGCAGGCCGGGGCCTTCGTCGAAAGGCGCGAACTGGAAGTTGTACGCGTCCCAGATCAGCACGTTGTTGTTCTCGACCTTCGCGGTTTCCTCCTCGCCGGCTGCTCCGCCCTCGCCGTCGCGGTACGGCGGCCGCGGCAGCCTCTCGAACTGCGGCGGCTGATACGCCGCGAGCGCGCCGGCAGCGCCGCCCTCCCACGACATTCGCAGCGTCGGCTGACCGCGCGTTCCTTCCGGATTGAGCATGAGGCCGCCGTGCGCGCCGTTCTCGTAGAGGATCCAGATCGTGACGCCGTCCTCGGAGATGCCGGCATCGGCAACGCCCGCAAGCATCTTGATCTCGTCCACGGTGGCCTGGCGTGCTTCGGTGCTGTCGCCGAACATCGCCTTCTTCTCGGTCCAGGTCGAGATCGCCTCGTCCTGGACGTCGACGATCAGCTGCGCATCCGCCATCGTCAGCGGCTCGACGGCTTCGAGAACGAAACCCGAGCGAACCGGCATCGAATTGATCAGCGCCTGCACCGCCAGGTGGAAGGTGCCCGGGTCGAGCGCCGTGATTTCGACCAGGCAGGAGAACACGTTGTCGCCGGCGATGTCGTCGCCGTTGCCGAGGTTGCCGTTGTCGAGCAGCGTACAGACGGCGTTGCCGGTCGGCTCGAAGGCGCCGTCGACCTGGAACGCCTGCACGCTTGCGGTGTCCAGCTGCGGGTCCGGAACGATCTGGGCGAGGATGCGGACCGAGGTCGGATCATCGACGACCAGCGCTGCGGGCGCTGCCTCGACGATGATCGAGGAGGTGGCATCGATCGTCACTTCGTCGGGCTCGCTGACGTCGGCGCCGTCGCTGACCACGAGGCGCGCGACGTACTGGCCGATCAGATCGGGCAGCAGCGTGGGCGTGGAGGTGTTCGCGTTCTGAAGGATCGCCTGGCTGCCGTCGGGCACCGACACCAGCGTCCATTCGTAGCTGAGCTCGTCGCCGTCGTCGTCGGAGGAGCCGCTGCCGTCGAGCATTTCGCCGACGCCGACCACGGCGGTCCCGTCGTCGCCGGCATCGGCCACCGGGACGGAGTTCGCGCACGGACACAGGAGCTGGAGGTTCTGACCGACCGCGATCTTCAGCGCATAGAGCGCATCGGTGGTAAGGATCTTGTCATCGCCATTGGGGTCGCAGATGCACGGCTCCGCGTCGCATTGATCGCCACCGACGGCCGCCTTCAGGATCCCGAGCGCATCGCTCGTGTTCGGCTTGACGCCGTTGCTTACGGGCTGCCCGCAATCGCCGAGCGCCGCGGCCGCCGTCGTCGCTGCGCTGATCGCCAGAACCGTTGCGAGCGCTGCGCGCCGGAACCAGAGCCATCCTTTCATCGCAATCCCCTCCCGCGGCACGTTCAGGCCGGCCCCCCGGCGCACGCCGCAGGACCGCAGTATGCGAAATCCGGCCACGGCACTACCAGCGGCGTCTTTCGCGGCTACCCACTCGATAGAGGGCATCGGCCGCAAAATGGACGCCCGCCCCTCGTGTCCGAGGCGCGGGCGTCGTCACCGCGGGCTCAGTCGCCCTTGTCGCGGAAGATCCAGGGCGTGCTGAGCTGGGAGGGGCCGGAATACTGTGAGCCCCAGCAGTCGCCGGCGTCGTTGATCAACTGGACGATCACGGCGTTCTCCTGCGCAAAGGGCCACGGCATTCCGTTTTCATCGGGCATCGACAGATTTCCGCGGCTTGCGCCGAGGGCGATGCTGGTGCGGCCGCTCTCCTCGGGCCTCAGGCGCAGGCGGAAGATGCCGTCGGGAGTGCGCGCCGAGTCCTTGTAACGCATGGAGGCGCGGCGCTGCGTCCAGCACGGCCCGTAGCGGCAGCGGCCGCCGCCGGGCGCCTTCATCGTCATCGAGAGCTGAGGCGTATCCATGATCGTGTCGTAGACGCACACCGTGTAGTTGGTGACAGCACTGATCGGGTCGCCGAATTCGATCTGCGTCGTCGGCGCGCCGTCGAACCACTCCCATTCCAGGCTGTCGAAGGCGTCGACGCCGTCATCAATGACGCGCAGCCTGGTATGGCGCGGCCTGTCGACCTGCTTGCAGTCGTTGCGCGGAAGCGTCGTGCAATCGGGCGACTCGCCCTCGTCAGGCACGCAGGCGCAGACACCGAGGCCGAGCAGCTCGGTGCAGACCGTGCCGGTGGGACAATCGGCCGAGCAGGCCGGCGCCTCCGCCAGGCCGCACGACAACGGCTCGTCGACGAGGCAGGTGCACAGATCGCCGACGGCAGTGCAGGAGGTTCCCTGCGGACAGTCGTCGACCGCGCACGCAGGCGCGGCAGCCTGCAGGCATCCAGTGGGCAGGTCGACGACGCACGCGCAGGCGCCGATGCCGAGGTCGGTGCAGGTCGTGCCGAGCGGGCAGTCGTCGGCGGCGCACTGCGGCGCCGACGCGGTCGCACAACCCGTCGGGATGCTTGCGCACGCGCAGACGCCGCCGATGTCGTTGCAGACCAGTCCGGCAGGGCACTCGCCATTGCACATCGGCGCCGCAGCCAGAGTGCAGCCGACGACGTCCGGCACGCATCCGCACGCAGCTCCACCGATGTCCTCGCAGCGAAAGCCGCTCGGACAGTCATCCGGCGCGCACGTCGGAGCCGTTGCCGCCGAGCATCCGGTCGCGGGCGTGACACAGCCGCAGGCGCCGCCGGCGTCCTGGCAGACCTGCCCCGGCGGACATTCGCCGTCGCACACCGGTGCACCTGCGGCCACGCAGCTCAATGCGTCGGGGATGCATGCGCAGCCGACTCCGGCACCCGACACGCATCGAAAGCCGTCGGGGCAGTCGGTGCTGCTGCATGCGGGCGCGGCTGCGGTCGTGCAGCCGACCTGGGCGGACACGGAAGAACTCAGAACGAGGATCGCGACCAGCCCGGTCGCGAGCGCGAAGACGGACGAGCAGCAGGGACGATGGTGCTGCATGGCAATCCCTCCCGCGACGGCAGGCTTGGCAACCGCCCACCGCCGAACCGCGATCGATGTTGATCACGGCTGATGCAGAGGAGGAACACGGTCGCGCGCCTGCCGTGAATTTTTTTAGGACTGTCTCAGCGCCCTGAAACACGGCGCAACGCGGCACGATTCCGCGGCCTCGATGCCGGGCGCGGCGGCGTCGACGCCGGCCCTCGCACCGGGCTGGAAGATTGCACGGGTTGGCCGCGCCCTGGCACGTTGCCGCGGGCCGTCGAGTGAATCGTCATTCAAAACTTGAACGCTATCGGCCTTTGCGTGCGTGGCCGCAAAGTTGAGCTGCGTCACACCCGCCGGCCGATGCAGCGACGTATCCATCAGGGGGTGAGCCGTCGCCGGGACGGCAGCACCGCCATCACCGCCGCAACCAGTCTTTCGGGAATGTCCCCGGGAACCGGATCGGCCGCCGCCGTGTCCCGGGCCAGATCCATCGTCCGGCGATAGCCGCGCAGATATTCCATGCACTCGGGACAGTCGCCGAGGTGCGCATCGAAGAGCGCGCGCTGCTCCGCGTCGAGCTCGTCGTCCAGGTAGGCAGCAAGAATGTCGATCAGCTCGCGGCAGCTCAGCTCGGTATCGCTCATGATGCTCTCCTCGAGTCTGCAGGTTGTCAGGCCGCCTCGGAGTCGGCGGCGACGGCGCCCGTGCCGGCCTGCTCCGGCAGCGGCCCACGCAGCGGCGACGGCGAGGGACGCTCCTGCGTCTGTGCGACCGAACGCTCCACCAGAAGGTCGAGCGTCCAGTCGGTGACGATGCGCAGGCGATTGCCGAAACCGACCATCTTGCTCAGGTACAGCGTCCGCCAGATGAGCCAGCCGGCGAAGCCCCAGATGCGGACGCCGAACAGGTCGACGGCCGCGAAATGCTCGCCGACGGACACCAGCGAGCCATGATCGAAGTAGCGGAACGCCCGCGTCCTCTTTCCCCGCAGCAGGCGCACGAGATTCCTGGCCGTGTGGCTTCCCTGCTGGAATGCGACCTGCCCGAGCGGAGGCAGCGCGCGACCGCTGTTCCCGTCGATGGCGGCCGCCGCATCGCCGAGTACGAAGACGTCCTCGAAGCCGGCCGCCCGTAGGTCGGCCTGCACGATCGCGCGGCCGCTGCCGTCGACGCGCAGCGGCGCACACGCAAGCAGTGGCGATGCCGCCACGCCGGCGCACCAGATGCACGTGCGTGCCGGAATGACGGCTCCATCGGACAGATGCACGGCATTGGCCGTCACGGCAGCAACGCGGCATCCGAGCTGTACCTGGCAGCGCATGCGCGAGAGCTGCCGGCCGGTGATGCGCACGACGCTGTCGCGCCAGCCCGGAAGGATCTGCGGGCCCGATTGCACGAGGATGACCCGCACCAGGTCCGCGTCGATCTCCGGGTAGCGTGCGAGCAGCACCTGGAAGATGAGGTCGTGGATCTCGCTGGCCACCTCGACGCCGGTCGGTCCTGCGCCGACGACGACGAACGTGAGAAGCTCGCGCTGCAGCTGCTCGCCGCCACCGGCGGCGGCGCGCTCGAAGCACTCGATGACCTGGTTGCGGACCGCGCTGGCGTCGCCCAGCTCCTTCATGAAGAAGGCGTGCTCGCGCACCCCGCGCGTGCCGAAGGTCTGATTGCAGGAGCCCGGAGCCAGGACCAGGTAGTCGTAGTCGATCTCGACGTCGTGATCGACGCTGCTGCTGCCGTGCGCCGCCGCTTCCACGTGCGCGACCAGCTTGCGGCGCACCGGGTCGATCGCCTCCACGCTGGCCTTCCGAAACCGCACGTTGGTGGATTCGAAGATACGCCGGAAAGGGTTGGCGACCTGGCGCAGCTCGATGGCGCCGGCGGCGGCGCTCGGCAGCAACGGCGGGAACAGGAAGTAGTTGCGCCGGTCCAGGACCTCGATGTCGAGGTCGGGGTGATAGCCTAGCCGGCGGTCGAGGCCGAGCGCCGTGTAGAGGCCGGCAAAGCCGCCACCGACGATGACGACGCGCCGGCGAACGCCCGAGGATCTCCAGCGCGCGTAGATCCACGTCTGCTTCAGCCCGATCACCGTCAGAACGCCCAGGAGCAGCGTGGCACCGGCGGCGAACGCGGTTGCCAGCGGCCGCACCGGCGCCAGGAACGGCACCGTCACCCACATCAGAAGGTCGAAGGCGAAGAAGCCCCGTGCCAGCCAGTGCACGGCTGTCCGCGCGCGGCGTCGCATGGAAGTACGGCGAAACAGCCACCCCGCCACCGACGCCAGCAGCGCGATGGCCATCGTGTGGACGACGAGAAGCAGGGCGTAGTTGGCCGATTGCTGCCGCGCCAGGTTGGCCAGCGCGCTGCCGAGCGACTGCATGAGCGAGGTCGTTCCCGAAGCCCAGCTCGCTTCCAGCACCGCCACGCTCCAGCTCGCGGCGTAGAGAGCCCAGGCGAACAGCAGCGCGATCGAAACGGTCAGCTTGGCGGCAAGAGCGAGGTTGGGAAGGCGGTGGTGCTCGATCTTGCGCATCCGGAAAACTGTTGCGAGCACGCGCGCCCGGCCATCGCGCATGGATTCGCTGCTTCGTTGGATGCCGCTTGCGGAAAAAGGGAACGGGCGAGAGCGTACTTTTTCAACGCTTCGGACGCCGCGACAGGATCGCCTCGGCCAGCTCGTCGGGAAGCTCGGTCTCCAGCTCCTCGTCCTCGAAGGCCGAGCGGGCAGCGTCGATGGTGGCCTCGTATCGGCGAAGGTAGCCGGCGCAGGCGCCGCAGGAGCGCCGGTGCGTGTCGGCTTCGGCCGCGGTCTCGGCGGTCAGCTCGCGCGCAAGGTAGCTCTCGATGGCGGCCACGAACTCGGCGCAGGTCACGCGCGCGCCGATATCACGGAGAATGGCGGCAACCAAGATCGCGCTACCGTGCGCGGCCGGGCACCTTCAGCCTGAGGCGGTACAAGCCGGTGTGCGCCGTGATGTAGAGCGTCTTGCGGTCGTCGTCGCCGAACGCAAAGTTGGCCGGCAGCTCCGGTCCCTGGATCGTCCCGAGGTGCTCTCCCTTCGCCGACAGGATCCACAGGCCGCCAGGGCCGGCAACGTAGAGATTGCCGAGCTCGTCCACCTCCAGACCATCGAGCGCCGTCTCTCCCGGCTGCGAGGTCATGTCGAAGAAGAGCTCGCCGTTGCCGTAGCCTCCGGCCGCGTTGCGGGAGAAGCGCGTGATCGTCTTGGCGCCAGGGTCCCAGTTGGTCACGTACAGGTGGCTCTCGTCGGGTGAGAAGTTGATCCCGTTGGGACCGCTCAGCTCGTCACTGACGAGCTCGAGCCGCCCGTCGCGCAGACAGAACACGCCGGTGAAGCCGAGCTCGCGGCGCGGGTCGTCGTGATAGCGCGGAAGGCCGAAGGGAGGATCGGTGAAGCACAGAGCGCCGTCGCTGCGATAGACGAGGTCGTTGGGGCTGTTCAGCCGCTTGCCCTCGTAGCTGTCGGCCAGCGTCGTAACGACGCCGTTCTTCTCGATGCGCGTGACGCGCCGGTTGCCGTGCTCGCAGATGGTCAGGCGCCCCTGCCCGTCCAGCGCCAGGCCGTTGGAGCCGGGCTGGCGATACTCGCCGATGTCGAGGCCCGCATAGCCGCTCCTGGTGCGGTACAGCGACACCTGGCCGTCGCGGCTCCACCGGTAGATGCGATTGGCGTTCGGATCGCTGAACAGCAGGCCGTCCGGCGTCCAGACCGGCCCCTCGATGAACTCGAAGCCTGCGGCCACCTTCTCGATGCGGACATCGGGCGCGACGATGGCATCGAGCGCAGCGTCGTTGCGCTCGATCCTGGTCTCGAGGGGCTCGCCGGCGCGAGCCTTCTCCCTGCCGTAGAATTCCAGGGTGGCCGAACGAAGCCATACGAAGTTCGCCGGCGGGTCGGACAGAGGGCCGTTGGCGACGAAGATCGCCGCGGTCATCGTCTGCCCCGGCCTCGCGTCGCGCGTCAGCACGACGCGGTTGGCGGTGTTGAATCCAGCAATCACCGAGCCGCCGCTCTGCCCGACCGCTGCGGGCAGCTCGCCGTCGACCCATACCTCGGCATAGTCGTCGGCGACGACCTCGAGCACGACCGTGGAGCCGGCCACCGCATGCCGCGCGACGTGGCCGGGCAGCGTCACGCGCAGCCGATACCATCCGAAGGACAGCCGACCGTTGCCGCGCCGCTGCAGGAGCGTCTGCGGCTCGATCACCGGCCAGCCGGAGTCGTCGAAGCCGGCCGTGCCCGCTCGCGGCGAGATGTCGTGCGTGCGGTTGGCCGCACCACTGGCCTTGAGGTCGGCGCCGACGCTGCGGTGCGCGACGACTTCGATGGCCGCATCCGCGTAGCGCCACTCGCCTCCCACCACCGCCAGTGCCGCGGGGTCGGAAAGATCGACGGCGGCATCCGGCGATGTTGCATACGGCCCGAGCTGAGCACCGGCCGTCGCGGACACCGTCGCGGACATGGTCATCACTGCCAGCGCCAGCAGCACCGGAGACGGGAAAACGAAATTGCGGTTCATCATGCGTATCTCGGTCCGAAAAGGACGGGGAGGCGCCGGACCGGGCGGGGTTCCGGCCCGGCGCCGCGTGCGCATCGCCGCGTCGAGGTCGCTTGGACGTCGGCCGTAGCGTGCGCCGTGGGGAAGCTACTCGGCCTTGCCGCCGAGCTTCTTGCACTCTTCGGCGGTCGTCATCGTGAAGCCCTGGCCCTTGCAGGCGTTCTTGCCCGCGCACGCATGGCCTGCGCCGCCGCAGCCGCCCGTGCCCTTGCAGGCATTGACGCCGTGGCACTTGACCTTGGCCGTCGCCTTGTCCGCGGCCTTGGCGGCCTCTTCGGCCATCGCCGTTCCGCTCAGGAACAGCCCGGCCACCGCTGCGGCCATGAGAGAGGTTCTCATCGTCTTGTTCATCGTCTTCTCCTTGGTTGGTTCCGGCGTGAGCCGGCGTCTGTGTGGTTCAGCTGCGCGCCGGCATCGTCGGCCGCAGCGCGGACGGCAACACCGGCGACGGATCGCTCTCCCGCGGCTGGAAAGCCCGTTCCACGAGAGCGTCGAGTGAAACAGGACCGGGGCCGGCGACGGTCAGCCACGCGAAGAGCACGATGTAGAGCGTCTCGACGAGGCCGAAGAGCGCCGCAGCGCCGTCGATGCTTGCCCATTGCGCGGTGGCGATGGCGACGACCATCGTGCCGATGAGCGGCAGCGCAGCGATGCGCGTGGCCAGTCCCGCGACGAGCAGCAGCCCGCAGGTCAGTTCGGTGAATGCCACGAAGGGTGCCTGCAGCTCGGGAAAAGGGATGCCGAGCTCGGCGAAGAAGCCGATGACCTGTTCGAGGTTGCCGAGCTTGCCCCAGCCCGTGGACGCGAACGTCCAGCCGACGACGATGCGCGCCAGAAGCGGCGGCAGCCAGCTCAGCGGCCGGGCGACGAGAGCGGGGAGCTCATGGACGAAGTAGCGGATGCGCTGCATGGAACGGCCTCCTGTGCCGCTCCGATGCCCGCGCACCGACGCCGGTTACGCGAGGAAGGCGATGGCAAGAAAACGCGGAGCTTCTGCAACGCGTCCAGCCTGCGGCGAGCACACTGCGGCTGCGTCCGATCCGACATCGACGTCGCCGCTTGCGCGTCCGCGTTCGCGGCGCGCGCGTGCAGTCGCTACCGCCGAGCGTTGAGCCGTGCGTAGACGCCGCGGTTGGCGCGATAGATGCGGACGAACTGCGCGAACCTCTCGTCGTAGAGGGCGCCGTTGCCGGCGTCGGGCTCGTACTCCTGCACACACCGGACGCGCGCCGGCACCTCGTCGAAGCGAATGAGGCCGAGGCCGACGGCGCCGATGAATGCGGCGCCGCGCACGTTGGCCTGGATCGGATCCTTCATGCGGCGCACCGGCCGCCGCAGCACGTCCGCGAAGATGCGGCACCATACCGGCGAGTTGGCGCCGCCGCCGACCATGTGGATGGGGCCCGTGGCGCGGCCGAGCACCTTCTCGAACGGGCTGAGCAGCCAGCGCGTGTTCAGCGCCACGCCCTCGAGCACGGCACGGATGATGTCCTCGCGCGAGTTCTCCAGCGACAGGTTGTAGATCGCCGCGCGCACGTGCCGGTCCTCCACCGGCGCGCGCTCGCCGTAGATCCACGGCGTATAGATGACGCCGTTGCTGCCGGCCGGCGTCTTCTCGGCAATCCGGTCGATCACCTGGAAGACGTCCGGCACCTGCGCTTCCTGCAGCAGCTCGTCCTTGTGGTAGAGGATCCGGTCGCGCAGGAACGTCAGATTGCCGCCGGCGGTCGCCTGCAGCCCCGTCAAGAGGTAGCGGCCCGCAATGGCGCACGGCACCGCCGCCATTGCCGAGACCAGATCCGTCTTCTTGCGCGGCAGGTGGGCGCCGAGCCACGAAGACGTGCCGATGTAGAGATGGGTGTCGTAGTCGCGCACCGCGCCCGAGCCGACGGCCGCAGCCGAGGTATCGATGGCGCCCGCGACGACCATGACCGTCGGCGGCAGCCCCAGCTCGGCGGAAACCTCCGCCCGCAGGGGCCCGAGAGTCTCGGTGCAGGCGACGATGTCGGGGAACTTGTCGGCGTCGATGCCCGAGCGTCGCACCAGAAGGTCGTCGTACGAGACGCTACCGCCGCGATTGTCGGTGACCCACGATGTCAGGATCGAGTCGTGCGTGGCGACGAAGCGTCCCGTCAGGCGCAGGTTCAGATAGTCGAGCACGTTGAGGAACTTGTGCGTGCGCTCGTAGACCTGCGGCCGCTCGTGCCTGACGAACAGCATGTGGGCGGCGGGGTCCTTGCCCGCCAGCGAGGGCGCGCCTCCGGTCAGGCGGATCCAGCGCCACAAACGGCGCGCGTCGTAGCCGGCCACGCGTACGGGCCCATGCGTGATCTTTCGCAGATGGTCCGCGCCGCGAGCGTCCATCCACAGGACCGCGTTCATCAGCGCCTTGCCGTCGCGATCGACCGCAACCGTACCCTCGCCTTGCGTGCTGCAGCAGACGGCGACGACGGCCCTTGCGATGTCGGGGTGCCTGGCGACGAGCCGCCTCGATACGCTCACCAGCGCCGACCACCACGCGTGCGGATCCTGCTCGGCCCCGCCGCCCGGCAGCAGGATCGTCTCGACGCTCTGGAACTCCCAGGCTGCCACTTCGCCGTCGACCGAAACGAGCGCCGCCTTGCAGCCGGACGTCCCGAGGTCGATGGCGAGAATCCACTGCGAGGGCGCGTTCATGCGCCGCGAAGGCCGTCCTTGCGCGCGATCTCCATGTCCTGCTTGCCGGTGACGATGCCGAAGAGCGCGTCGGTCAGCGGCTCGGGCAGCGTCGTGATGGGCTGGCCCGTGGCCAGGGCCTGCACGTAGATGGTCGCCACCTTCTCGAGCAGCTCGACGTACGTGAACGTCTTTTCGAGGTTCGGGCCCACGGCCAGCGCGCCGTGGTTCTGCAGCAGATAGCAGTGGCATCGGTTGGAGAGCCGGGCCACGACGTTCGACAGCAATTCCTCGGAACCCGACAGCCCGTATGCCGCCACCTCCACGGTCGGCCCGATCGAGATCACCACCTCGTCGAAGAGCGCCGGGATCGGCTTGTTCAGCACCGCCAGCACGCTCGCGTTGATCTGGTGCGTGTGGATGACGGCGCTGACGTCGCGCCGGTTGCGGTAGCAGGCGATGTGCATCGGCGTCTCGATCGACGGGTCGCGATGTCCTTCGATGCGGCCGAGATCGAAGTCCACGACGCAGAGATCGTCGAGTTGCATGTCGTCGTAAGGCAAGGTCGAGGGAGTGACGACGACCGCCTCCTCGCCATCGACCAGCGCCGAGACGTTGCCCGCGCTGCCCGAGTGCGTGCCGAAGTAGCCGCGCTCCGACAGCCGCTTGCTGACCTCCAGGACCTGCCGCTTCCAAGCGTCGTACTTTCCCATCCTCGCTCCTTCGGGGCCGGCTCTCGAAGCCCCGGTCCTACTCCACGCTTTCGAGCACCGTGCGGAATCGCGCCAGCGCATCGTCGATGACGTCATCGGTGTCCGCCATGCTCGTGTAGAGGCGGCTGCCGGCCAGCGTGATGATGCCGGCCGCCGTGAACGCGGCGCCGTACTCCTCGCCCATCTTCTTTCGCTGCATGATCTTGAAGAAGAACTCGGGGTCGTCCACGTCCACCAGCAGGACGCCGTGCGTCTCCAGGTGCACGATCGAGCCGTGGTTGTAGGCGAAAAACGGCAGCCCCAGCTCCTCGCACATCGCCTGCAGGCCCGCCGCCAGGCGATCGCCGGCGCGGCCCGCGATGATCGGCGCGTCCGTGCGCTCCATCTCGAGGATCGCGAAGTATCCTGCCGCCGAGCTGATCGGGTTGGCCGACAGCGTCCCGCCGACCAGCGTCTTCTGCGTGCCGCCGCCGATACCCGCCGCGAACGTGCTCATCACGTCGGCGCGTCCGCCCACGCCGCCCGCGGCCGGAAAACCGCCGGCGATGCACTTGCCGAACACCGTCAGGTCCGGACGCACGCCGAAGTAGCCCTGCGCGCCGCCCATGCCCAGCCGAAAGCCGGTGACGACCTCGTCGAAGACCAGCAGCGCGCCGAACTCGTCGCACAGCTCGCGCACGCGACCGTTGAAGTCGCGCTGAACCGGCCTCGACCCGCTCTCGGGCCCGATCGGCTCGACCAGCACCGCCGCGGTTCCGCCCTGCGTCCGGTTCGCCTCCAGCAGCGCGCGCAGCGCGTGGATGTCGTTGGGGTAGAACTCCTGTGTGTGCGCCAGCGTGTCGGCCGGGATCCCGGCAGCTTCGAACGCGCCGCTGCCTGGAATGCGCGTGCCGAGCACCATCTGATCGCTCCAGCCGTGATAGGCGCCGCCGACCTTGATGACCTTGGCGTTGCCGGTGAAGTTGCGCGCCGCGCGCACCGCCGCCATGCACGCTTCGGTGCCGCTGCCGAGCATGCGGAACATCTCGACCGCGGGCATGTGACGATGGATGAGCTCGGCCAGCTTCAGCTCGTACTCGTGGAACAGCCCCGTCACCGGCCCGCACTCGCGCAGGACCTCGATCACCTTGTCGCGGACCGCCGGATAGTTGCTGCCGAGAACGGTGGGGCCGCCGGCCTGGAGGAAGTCGATGTAACGATTGCCGTCGACGTCCCAGAGGTAGGGCCCGTCCGCGCGCGTGACGCTCAGCGGGAACGGATAGTTGAACGCGAGGTTGTGCTGGACGCCGCCTGGGATGCGCTGCGCCGCCCGCGCGGTCTGCTCCTTGGAGCCGCGGCAGCGGGTCTCGAACCATTCGAGCACCTCCGCCATTCGCTCGCGCCGCACCGGCCGCGGCGCCTCGGCGATCAGGCGCTTGCCGCGCGCGACGAGATCGTCCGTGTCGGGCCAGTGCGAGATCGCGTAACGCGAGCCGGTGTCGCTCGCCGCTGCGTCGTGGTCAGCCGCGGTTGCCTGCTTGATCATCGTTTTCTCCATGCGGACAGCCGCCGCCGGTCGGCGGCCTCCATGTACTTCTGCATCAGCCTGGTGGCGCGGCGGCCGTCGCCTTCCTCGAGAGCGTCGAAGACGCGCTCGTGCGCCGCCACGTAGTCGGATGGCACGGCTGCGCGCCGTCCGATCGCGCGCACGGACTCGATGTAGGCCGGCGTGATCTTGTTGAGCAGCCACATCGCCGGAAGCATCCCCGCGGCCTCGAGCACCTGCTGCGTGACCTGGAAGTCGAGCGCGGCGAAAAGATCGAGGTCGGTGCGCGAGCGCCACGCCTGCGCGACGGTGGCGCGAGCCTGCGCGAGCGCGCCGTGCTGCAGGCGGCCTGCTGCCAGCTCGAGCATGCCGAGCACGATCATGCGGCGCAGCGCCAGCGCGTCCTCGATGAGCGAGGCGGCGGTCACGCCGTCGACCGCTTCGGCCTCGCGCAGCGATGCCGGAAGGACATCGAACGTCCACTGGCCGCGCGGCCGAACGACGGCGCCCGAGCCGTGTCGAATCGAAATCAGCCCCCAGTGTTCGAGCCGGCGCAGTGCATCCCGCACGCTGACGCGGCTGGCGCCGAGGTCGCGCACCAGATCGCGCTCGGCCGGAAGACGCACGCCGCGGCCATGGACGCCCCGGACGATATCGGACAGCAGGCGATCGAAAACGGCATCGGGCACCGTGGCCGCGGCCGTCACGGCGGCGGCGGCCGGCGCAGCGACGCTGCGCGGACGGGCTTTGGGGACGGCAGCGGGGCTGAGCGAGGAGCGCGGCATTGGTCTTACCAAGTGGTCGGACCAGTCCCAGGCTCGAAGGACGATGTCAATCGCGCGAAGTACGCCGGGGGAGCGGACCTGGTACGGGCCGACGCTGCCCTCGCCCGCCTCTGCGCCGACTCTGCGAGCGAGGGGCACCGTCCGCTCGGCGCCGATTCGCCGGCGACGACCACGACGCCTCGCTCTGCGCCGATCGCCGGCGACGACGACGCCCCGTTCTGGGCCGAAACCGGCAGCGACGCACGCCGGCCCGTGACCCGGGCCAAGACGCGCAGCCAATTTTTCTGTACCCGGTGCGATCGACCTGTCGAATCGGGCGGGTGCCGACCGATTAGGCGTGTCAGTGGGGCGCAAGCCGCCCCGCATCCTACAAGGAGAGCCACCCATGCCCAGCACCGTCCGCCTCCACCGCGTTCTTCGCACCACGCCCGAGCGCCTGTACCGCGCGCTTCTCGATCCCGACGCGATGGCCAAATGGCTTCCGCCCGACGGCTTCACCGGGAAGGTGCACAGCCTCGACGCCCGCGTCGGCGGGAGCTACCGGATGTCCTTCACCAACTTCACGACCGGACAGACGCATGCGTTCGGAGGGCAGTACCTCGAGCTGATCCCCAACGAGCGCCTGCGCTACACCGACCAGTTCGACGACCCCGGCCTCCCCGGCACGATGGAGACCACGGTCTCGCTGCGGGCAGTCTCGTGCGGCACCGAGCTCGACATCGTGCAGGAGGGAATTCCCGACGCGATTCCGCTCGAGTCGTGCTACCTCGGCTGGCAGGAGTCGCTGACGCTGCTCGCGCGGCTCGTGGAGGCGGAGGTCAAGTAGGTCGAAGTGGCGTAGCCGCCCGGCGGCGTGGCGTGATCGTCGCACGGTGGTCCCACCGCCGACGGGCGCAGTCCCACCGCGATCGGCCGCTACCTGCGTGTTCCCTTTGCCGGCCCGTCGGCATCTCACCTCCATCTCATCGATGGAGGAGATCCCATGACCACCACCCGCAACACCCGGCTGCTGCTCGCTTCGGCCGTGCTCGGCCTCGTCGCGGCCTCGAACGCCGGCGCCGCCGCGGCGGCCGAGAAGGCCGAGTCGGAGAAGGTGCACTGCTACGGCATCAACGCCTGCAAAGGCACCGGCGACTGCAGCGGCAAGGGCCATCCGTGCGCCGGGCAGAACGCGTGCAAGGGGCAGGGACACATCAACCTTCCCAAAGAGCTGTGCCTGCGCATCCAGGGCGGCCACCTGGTTGCCGGTCCCGGCGAGGAAGGCTGAGAAGTGGCCTCGCCGGCCGCCGCGGTTTTTCGCGGCCGCGACGTTCCGCAGTGGCCGCGGCTCGGCTTCGGCGCCGGCCTTCGCGCCCAGCACTACCGGGACGTGCTCGAGGGGCCGCGGCGGCTCGATTGGTTCGAGGCAATCACGGAGAACTACATCGACACCGCCGGTCGCCCCCTGGCCGTTCTCGAACGCGTGCGGTGCGACTATCCGGTCGCGCTGCACGGCGTGGCCCTTTCGATCGGTTCGGCCGATCCTCTCGACGAGGATTACCTGAGGAAGCTTCGCCGGCTGTGCGATCGGATCGAGCCGGCGCTGGTCAGCGATCATCTGTGCTGGAGCGGCGTCAGCGGGCGGCCGCTCTACGACCTGCTTCCGCTGCCCTACACGCCCGCATGTCTGCGCTATGTCGCCAGCCGCGTCGCGCGCGTGCAGGAGGTCCTGGGGCGCCGCATCGCGCTCGAGAACCCCTCGCGCTACGTCGATCTGCGGTGCTCGACGATGAGCGAGCACGACTTCCTGGCCGAGCTGTGCGAGCGCGCCGACTGCGGACTGCTGCTCGACGTGAACAACGTCTACGTCACCGCCAGCAACCTCGGCGTGGATGCCCGCGCCTACCTCGACGCGATTCCGGCCGGTCGCGTCGCCCAGATCCATCTTGCCGGCTTCACCGACATGGGCACCCATCTCTTCGATACCCACAGCGCGCCCGTCGCAGCCGAGGTGTGGGATCTGTATCGCCTCGCCGTCACCCGCTTCGGCGAGGCTGCCACGATGGTCGAATGGGACGAAGACATCCCGAGCTTCGAGCGCCTGTGCGAGGAGGTCGCCATCGCCCGCGGAATCTTCGAGGAGAGCCATGGCAGACGCGCAGCGTAGCGCAGCCGCGCCGGAGGAGCTGCGCCGGACGCAGGCGATCCTGGCCTCGTTCCTCACCGGCCGCCGCGATGCGGCGCGCGAGGATCTCTCGCTGCTCGAGCGGCACGTTCGCGGCCCGCAACGGGCGAATGCGCGTACCGGCATCACCGCGTATGCCGCCGGCTATCCGGCGCGTATCCGCGAAGCGCTTGCCGAGACCTTCGAGGCGGTCGAGCACGTTGCCGGGGCGGCCGCCTTCACCGAGCTTACCCTGCGGTACGTGCGGGCCTGCCCGCCGCGGTCCTACAACCTCAACCACGCCGGCAACGACCTGCCGAGGTTTCTGGCCACCGATCGGCTGGCCGAGCAGCTTCCGTTCCTGCCCGACCTGGCCGAGCTCGAGCTGCGCATCGCGCAGGCCTTTCATGCCGACGTCGAGCCGGCCTTCGATCCGGCCGCCCTTGCAGGCTGGGACGAGCAGCGATGGGAGGAGGCCGTGCTGCGCTTCCAGCCCTCGCTGGCCGTGGTCACCTCCCGGTGGCCGCTGCGTGCCATCTGGCGCAGCCGGAGCACGGCGGTGCAAGACGTCGACATCGCCCTGAATGGCCGGCCCGAGCGCGTGCTGATCTGGAAAAGCGGCCTCGAGGTCCAGCTCGACGACCTCGAGGAGGATGCGGCGCGCGCGCTGTCCTATCTGCGCGCCGGAACGCGGCTCGGTGCGACGATGGAGGCGCTCTGCGAGCGCGGCGCCGAGCCGGCGGCAGTGCTCCATGCGTTCGCGCGATGGACGGCGATGGGGCTGATCACGACCTGCACCTGAGGCCCGACACGCGCCGGCTGCCGCCTTTCTGCACTGCAGTCATGTTACAGCGACGTTCGTAGCGCTGTGCGATGCGTCATCGTGCGAATCGCGACAAACAGCCTTCGCCGTTGTTGCCGCCCCCGCGACCGCTGGTGTACAAGCCTCGATGCGACTGGCCAGCCAATTCCGTCTGAAAGGGGAGCACTTGATGAAACCGACCGCCTGGCTTCTTGCCGGCCTGCTGCTTGTCTGCTCGGCCGTCCCGGCCTCGGCCCGCGACGCCAACAAAACCCTCTATCCCATCGTCTTCGCCCACGGCATGGGCGGCTTCGACAACATCCTCGGCTACGACTACTGGGGCGACGACTACGGCGTCTACGTCCTGGACGCTTGCAGCTTTCTCGAGGTCGGCTGCAACGTGAACATCAACGGCAGCCAGCAGTCCTTCGTCGCCTCGGTCACTCCGTTCAACAACGCCGAGAAGCGCGGGTACGAGCTCTACCAGGACATCCTGGGCTACATGGCCAGCTCGGGCGCGCAGTACGTCAACATCGTGGGGCACTCGCAGGGCGGCATCGACCTGCGCAAGGCCGCCAAGTCGCTGTACACCGCCAAGGCCCGCAACGTCGTCAAGTACGGCATCAGCATCTCCTCGCCGCATCGCGGCTCGCCGATCGCCAAGTACGTGCTCGACGGCGGCCTGGGAACGCTCGAGTCGCCGGCAGCGACGCTGGCCGAGTTCTACGGCAGCGTCGTCTACGGTTCAGGCAACGACGTCTATGCCGCGCTCAAGCAGCTCGTTTACGACGACTACAGCTCCACCGACGGCGTGACGACGGGAATGAAGGCGTTCAACACGACCTATCCCAACAGCACGACCTACATCGCGCGCTCGCGCAGCTTCCTGACCACGCAGCAGGGCCTGGACATGAACCCGGCGCTCTACATCGTGTCCGAGGGCTGGCACAACATCGACGGCGACGGCTACGCCACCACCGATGCCGACAACGACGGCGCCGGCGGAATCGGCGACGGCAGCCGCAGCGACACCGACGACGATGGCCTCGTAGGCCTGAACTCGCAGCAGATGGGCCTTCGCCTGCAGCACTCCGAGTGCTTCGCCTGCCTCGACTACGTCTACGAGAAGACCGACACCGGCAACTGCACGAGCCTGAACGCGCCGACCTCCATCATGATGACGTCGCACGCGTGGAAGATCCCGCAGGATCACCTCGACGTGATCGGCATCCCGCCCGATACGTTCGACGAGATGGAGTTCTACGCCGCGCTGACCGACTACATCGCCGACACCGGCTACTGAACGACCGGACGCTCCGGGGGCCTTCGCCGGCAGCGGCGAGGGCCCCGCAACCGATCGCGACACTCGATGAACAGAACGAGGAAGGCCGCAGCGTCCCTGGCCGTCGCGCTGGCGGCGGTCGCCGCGGCGTCGTGGCTGCAGCGCACGGGTGAGCCCGAGCAGCCATCGGTGACCACCGAAACGTCGGCCGTGGCAGTGAACGAAGGTGCCCCCGCGCATGCGCAGGCAGCGGCGCCCGCCGCGTCGCTCCAGAACACGGCCGAGCCGGCTTCCATCGCATCGGAGCGCGAGCTCTTCGCCTACATGCTCGACCGCTTCGGCAGCGGCATCCAGCATTCGCACACGCAGATCAAGGCCATCGAGAAGCTGATCGCGCTGCTGGCCGAGCTCTACCCGGAGGACTGGCAGATGCGGCTGCGCGGAGTGCTCGAGCAGCTCTTCCCCGAGCTGGCCGCGCAGATGTACGCCAAGTACGAAAGCCTCATGGACTACAACAAGTGGCTCGCCGGGAAGCGCCACGAGCTGATGGGCATGTCGCCGCAGGAGCGACGCGAGGCTCTGTGGGACATGCGGCGCGAGCTGTTCGGCGAGGACGCGGACGTGATCTGGGAGGCGGCGCGCAAGGGCGAGCAGATCACCGACGCGCTCCAGACGATCTCCGAATCCACCGACACCAGCGTCGACGAGAAGCTCGATACGTTCCTGGGCGCGATCGACAGCGCCTACGGTGATCAATCTCACGAGTTCATCGCCAGGCGCCAGACCGAGCTGATGAACCACTTCCTGTCGGTCGATGCCGTCCAGGACGACCTGCACGCGCTGTCGCCGGAGGAACGCCGGCAGGAGCTGCGCGACCTGCGCGCCAGGATGGGGCTCGACGATGCCGCGCTGGAGCGGTGGGATCGGCTCGACGAAATGCGCGATTCGGCCTGGGAAACGGGCCAGCGATACATGGAGGAGCGCGCCGAGCTCCTGCGACGCGGCGGCGAGCAGACCGCGGCACTGGCGCAGCTTCGGCAGCGGATGTTCGGCGCCGAAGCCGAGATCCTCGCCTCGGAGGAAGCCGCCGGCTTCTTCCGGTTCGACCATCGACGCAGGTTCGGGCGCGAGTGAAGCGTCAGCCGACCTGATCGAACACAAACTGCACGCCGGTCATATTTTTTCCCTCACACTGCCGCCTTGACCATGGGCTGGCCGCGAACGTAGAGTCGCCGCGTGTCCAGGCAAGCTTTGGCGGCCGCGTGTCTTGCCGCGCTCACGATTCTCGCCGTGAGCGCCGGGACGGCTGGCGCCAAGCACTGCGGCGACCTCGTCGACGGCGGCCGCGTTGCCTGTGACTGCGGCGACATCGTCGTCAGCGACACGCGGCTGCAGCCCGGAGACCCGATCGTCGGGCGTAGGTGCCCTCTGGAAGGTCTGATCGTGGCTGCGCCGCTGCTGGCCGATTCGATCACGCTGGATCTCAACGGCCTGACCCTTCGCGGCGAGCGCTACGGCGCAGGCATTCGCGTCGAGTCGGGCGGCGCCAGCGGCACCGTCATCCGCGGCGCCGGAAACGGACGCGGTCACGCCGAGATCGTCGGCTTTTCGGCCGGGATCACCACGCCGCGCTTCGGCACCGTGGCACGTGTCGAAGGCGTCGAGGTCAAGGGCGCGCGCGGCGACGGGCTGGTGCTGCGCGGCCGCGGCATCGTGCTCATCGACGTCACCTCCAGCCACAACGGCGGCGACGGCGTGCGCGTCGACGGCTACGGCGGCCGGCTGGTGCGCGTGCAGGCGTTCGCCAACAACGGCAATGGCCTGAGCCTGTTCGCGGCCGGCGTCCTCGTCGACGGCGTGGCCGAGCACAACCGGAAGCATGGCATCGTCGTGCGGGCACCGCGCGCCACGCTGCAGTCGGTGCGCGCGCGATTCAACAAGGGCGTCGGAATCGTCGCACCGCGGGCCGTCGTCGGCAAAGGCGGCGGGGCGGCCGCCGCCGTCGAGAGCATCGTCAGCGACGGCAACGGGCGCCGCGACGTCCGGTACACCGGCCGCGCGGAGCGCATTCCGTGACCGCCGCGAGCGGCCGAGGCGCCCGCATCGCGGCAAGCCGGCATGCACGCCGATGCGCGGCCGCCGCTTTGTCGGCGGCCATCCTGTCCGCCGCGCCCGCCTCCGCCGTCGAGATGCGCGTGACGTCGCCGAACCAGGTGTGCTCGCCGAACGCCAACCCCTGCGACATCTCCTCGAACGTCATCATCGACTCGCCGACCGATCTCGACTTCGGCCTGCGCACGGTGCGGGTGCTCGCGGGCGCCAAGATCCGGTTCAAGCGCGCCGGCATCCTGTGCGGCGCCTTTCTCGTCGAGGGCCCCGCATCGCGCATCGGCCTGCAGGTGCTCGATGAGGAAGAGGCGGGCTCGTTGAAGATCACCGCGCGCCGGTCGTGCTCGGGTGCCCCCAACGTGCCTTGCCTCGAGGACAGCCAGTGTGCCGGGCACGGGCCGGCGGCGTGCACGGGCGGCAGCGGCGTCATCCGCCTGGATGCCCGCCTCGACGGCGATCACAACCGCGGCACCGACGTGCTGCTGCGCGCGGCCGACAGCGTGGCCATTCACGCGGTGGTCTCGCTCAACGGCTCCGGCAAGGAGGGCGATGCCGGCGAGCTGACGATCGATGCGCTGCAGGGCGACGTGCTCATCGATGGTCCGGTCAACATCCGGCAGTCGCTGCCGCAGGGGAACTATTACGGCCGGCCCTTTCCGCCCGGCTATGCCGGCTATCTCACCATCGACGCCGAGCGCGACGTCCTGTTCCAACGCCAGGTCGACCTGACCGGCCACTTCAACGGCGGCGAGGTTCACGTGCAGGCGGGCCGCGACATCATCGTCGGACACAACGTCCTGCGCGACGGCATCAACGGCACCTACTCAAGCGACGGCGGCGACGGCAGCTTCCAGGCCGGGCGCGACATGAAGGTGCAGCCGCACGGGCCGACCGACGACCTGACGTTCCTCTCCGCCAACGGCGGGCACTACTTCTACAACTATCCCGGCTATGGCGGGTATGGCGGCTTCGAAGCCGGCCGTGGCGGCTATACGCGCATCTCCACCGGGCGCGACTTCCGCATCGAGCAGAAGGCGGTCGTCTCCGCCGACACGGCGCGCGACGACTGCCAGGACGGCGTACCGTATGCGGGCGAGTTCGACGTCTACGCCTCGGGCGGCTTCGAGATCGACGGCCTCTTCTCCGTCACCGCCTCGGGTCGCTGCGGCGTCGGCGGCGACATCTATCTCAATGCCTATGGTGATGGAGCGGTCGGGCCGACGGGCAAGGTCACGGCCACCGCCGTGCGCGCCGGCGACGTGCAACTGCGTACGGAGGGCAACTTCTTCATCGACGGGGAGATGAGCGTGCGGGCCGACCGCCTCGAGGACTACTACGGCGTCTATGGCGAAGGCGGCGAGCTCTACGCCGAAGGCGACGATGTCGCGATCGCCGGAAAGGTGCGCGGCGGCGGTCCCGAAGGCGGCTGGGGCGTCAACGTCGGCGGCTGCCGCGTCCGGCTCGAGCCTACCGCCAGCATCACCGCCGAATACAGCTACACCTCGCTGGACTTCCAGGAGAGCTTCATCGCCGAGGCGGGCAGCAAGATCACCGCCACCGAAGGCTCCAACCACATCAACGGGACCTCGAAGTCCGAGCCGCCGGTCCTGCTCGGGGAGATCGAGCCGCCGCCGCAGATCGCGTACGGCGCATGGCACGCGTCGAACTGCCCACCCTGCGGAAACGGCCGCATCGAGCCGGGCGAGACCTGCGATGATGGCAACGTCACCGACGGTGACGGCTGCAGTGCCGGCTGCGTCAACGAAGGCTGCATCGCGCACACGGCCGGATACCCCGGCACCGCCCTGTGCGACGACGGCACCGAATGCACGACCGACCGTTGCGATGCGCTGACCAGCACCTGCGTGCATGAGGCCGGCTGCGCCGACGACCTTTCCTGCACCGTCGAGACGTGCGAGGGCGATTCCTGCGACGTCACGCCGGTCGATGCCGCCTGCGACGACGGCAACGCGTGCACCACCGACCTCTGCAACGCCGACACCGGCTGCGTGCATGGCACGCTCGTCGACGGCGAGTGCAACGACGGGGATATCTGCACCGCCGCCAGCAGCTGCGACGCCGATGCGCGGTGCACGAGCGACGAGACGCGCGCCGCCACCGGCGGCGTCATCACGATCTCGCCGCGCGAGGATTCGAGCGACCGCCTGGTTGGCCGGTTCCGGCTGCAGCCGGACGCACTCAGGCAGAGCATTACGGTCACCGGCTTGACGGCCGCGCTCTTCGACAGTGATGGGACGGTCTACTTCCACGAGACCATCCCGGCCGTTTTCTTCGATCCGAGCGAAGACGAAGAGCAGGCGTGGCTTGCCGCCACCACCGTCGGCGACGTGCGGATCCGCGCTCGCGTCGCCCTCGAGGACGACGGCAGCGCCACTGTGCGGCTGAGCATCCGCCGCAGCGGGCTGTATGCTGCCGCCGCGGCGGGGGAGCTCGGCATGTCGCTGCTGTTCGGCAGCGAGCCCGCAACCGACGATTGCCACACGTTCGTGCCGGCGCCGTGCCGCAGCCTCAGCAAGATCGTCTGTCGCCAGTGAGGGTGTCGCCTTCGGGCCGAGTCACGGCGGTTCGCGTGGCAGCGGCAGCCACGCATACGGCTGCTGCCGGGCGTCATTCGCCTCGTTGCCGGCCTCGGACCCGCCGCACGGTCTGTCTGACCGGAACGACTGGCGGTATCCTGGACGTGCCGCTGCGCACCTGCGGCGCTGTCCATGCTGCACGAATGGCTACCCGAGCTCGGGCTGGACGGGTTCCGACGCACCTATCTCGGCCGCGCCCCCTACTCCCGCGCGTCGGTCGCGCGCCGCGCGGCGCACGCGTTCGACTGGATCAGCCTGGATCGCTACCTCTCGACCGCCATCGATCCCGACATCCTGGTGATCTCGCGCGGCAAGCTCGTCGAGGAGCCGCCGCCGCGGTCGCTCGAGGAGATGCGCGCGATGTTCGCGCGCGGCATCGGCATCGTCGTGCGTCACCCCCAGCGGCAATGCCGGGAGCTGGCGGCGCTTTGCGATGAGCTCGCGCGGGACATGCCGGGGCGGCAGCGCGTGCTGATCTTCGCCACGCCCCGCGGCGTGCACGGATTCGGCTGGCACTACGATGCCGAGGAAGTGTTCATCGTGCAGACGGCGGGCGAGAAGGAGTACTACTTCCGCTACAACACCATCGACCCGGATCCGCGCTTCGGAGCGCAGCCGGACTTCTCGACGATCCGGGCCGAGACCACGCCGCTCATGAGCTGCACGCTGTGGCCCGGCGACTGGCTCTATCTGCCGCGCGGCATGTGGCACGTGGCCCAGCCGCTGTCGCATTCCCTGTCGATCTCCATCGGCGTGTACTGATTCCGCTCGCGTGCTGCGCGCGGGATTGCCGACCGATTCAGCCCCAAAACGGACCGCCGGTCGCAGCGGCTACGGCTGCGGCAGAGAATCGTACGCCCGTCGCACGATCTGACTGCCGTGCACGCGTTCGAGGCGGCGAACGATGAAGTGCCCGCGCGCCATGTTCTGGAAATGGTCCATGAACAGCGTGTTGAGCAGCGCTCCGCCGGCGGCGCCCACCACCGGCAGCATCTGCGCCGCCACTTTCTGCGTCACCGGAATGCTGAAGCGCTGCGCGATCTGCACGAGAAAGCGCACCATTACCGGCGCCGTCTCCTGGGTCAGCCCGCGCTGCGCGACGAACTCGGCCGCTTCGGCCATGGCCTTGGCCATCGCGCCGCGTACGAAGAAGTAGCCGGACTCGGAGGCATCGTCTCCGGGACGGCGTCCGCCAAGCGCGAACACCTCCAGGCACGCCATCTTGGTCTGCGCGGTCTTGATGTGCTCGCCCTCGCTGCGTGCGACGTCGGCGATCGAGCGCAGCATGATCGTGGTGGAGATGGGCAGCTCCACGGCGAGCGCCGGCAGGCCGAAGAATCCGCCCGCCGCACCGGTGGTCGCCGCCATCAGCTTGTGCACCCACTCCGTCGATTCCTTGCGCGGGCGGTCGTCGAGGGTGACGAGGGCGAACGTCAGCGCACGATCGAGTGCCTGGCGCGTGGCCTGGGCGATCAGCTCGCGCGCATTCTGCGGCAGCAGGTCGAAGCCCGCCTCCAGCGGAGTGCCCACGGCGGCGCTGATGCGTGCGGCAAGGCCGGGATTCTCCAGCAGGTTGTGCGCCAGCTCCAGATCTTCGAGATCGTGCGCGGAAAGCATCAAGCGGCCTCTTTCACTTTCCCGTTGTACGGGACGCGCCGCCTTCCGCAACAGCCTTCCTGCGCTGCGGAGCCGATTCATCCCGCGGGCGCGCATCGGCGTCGGCGGGAACTGGCGCGGCCAGCTCGATGACGGCCTGCGCGAAGGGCTGCAGCAGCGTGATCGCCAGCAGCTCGCGCGCCGCCGTCGCCCACGGCGCCAGGTAGGGCTGATACAGCCGCCGGTCGAAGTCGTTCGCCAGCCGCAGCCGATGCATGCGCAAGGAGGTCTCCATCGCGAGCATGGCGTCAACCGCCTCGCGCCGCACGCGCGCGTTCGTCGACGAATAGCCGAGGATGGCCCAGCCGGCGGCACGCATGTCGCCGCCATCGCGCAAGGCGCGAAGGAGCCGTACGGCGTCCACGTCGTCCTGCGGCAGCGCCGCTGCGGCTGCCTGCTCCGGCGTCAGCACCTGCATCCACCGCCGCGCCGCCTGTCGCCGCGCCTGCAGGTCCGGCTCGATGGCGGCGCGCATCGCGTCGGCGGCGACCGCTGCATGCTGCGAAGAAGCATCGGCCGGCGATTGCGCCTCCGGCGATGCGAGCGGTCGCGGCGGGGACTGCCCCTCCGGCGATGCGACGCCTGCCGGCGAAGGCGCACCGTCGGTCGCCCGCGTCCCGCCGGCGGCCGCTGCGTTCCCGCCCGCGGCCGGGCTGGCGCGCGCCTGCTCTTCCGTTTCTCGCACGTCGCGGCGCACCATCACGTCGAAGCGGCCATGACGGGCGTCGAGCACGTAACGTTCGACGAAGAAGCGGCGCAGCTCCGAGAAGTATGCCGGCGATTCTTCGAAGAAGGTCCAGCCCGCGTTGAGAGTCACGCCGTAGCGCGGCGGTTCCTTCTGGAGCTGCTCGAGCACGCGACGTTCCTCCTGATGATCGGGACGGCCGGCGAACCAGTAGTCGTGCGGCAGCGGGTTCGCGCGCTGCGCAGCGTAGAGGAGCCCGCTGGTGGCGGGGAACGACCACACCGGATCTCCATGCAGCGTGTGCGCGTGGAGATGCTCGACCACGGCAGCGATGGCGTCGAGCTCATCGTCGGACTCGCGTTCCACTCGCAGCGGCAGCGTCAGCGGCATCGCACGCTCCGGCCCCGGGTCCAGCCATGCATTCCATGGTCCCACCAGGTTCGTGTACAGCTCCACCGAGAGCACCAGCGCGGCCATCGTCCAAACCGCAGCGTGCGTGACCGAGGATCCGTCGATGCCTTGCGGCCACACGCCTCGCGCCCACCATCGCACGACTCGCGCCAGCAACGCCGCGGCCACCACGATCGTCAGCGGAGCCGCCGTGATCTGGTGCATGAAGTCGGAGCGCGGGAACATCTGCATGTACATCGCCACCGCCATGAGCGCGCACACGACGAAGGTCCGACCGCGGCCGGAACGGCGGGGATCGAAGCCCGGAGCCACGACCAGGTAGGCAAGGCCGGTGAAGTTGGCCATCAGCGCGAGCCAGAACGAGGCGTTCTCGAGCTGGCTTGAGACCGCGGCGGCGGTTCCTTCGGGCGCAAGGCCGGAGGTCAGCGCAATCCAGCCGATGCCCGCGATCGCGCACGCGAACACGACCGCCGGCACCAGCGCCGGCACGAGCTGGGCGCGCACGAGCCGCCCCGCCATCGCGAACGACAGGCAGCCGGCCATCACCAGAACGGCGTAGGGCTGAGGCGGCGGATGCGCCACGTGATAGATGCTCTGGTAGTCGGCGCCGATCAGCAGCACGTCGAACAGGAAGCGCGAATGGCCGAGCTCCGTGTACAGCGGCACCATCCACGCAAGCGTCGGCAGCAGAAAGCTGGCGGCCAGCGCCACGATGGCGCCGGCACACGAAGCGGGCGTGGTGCCCTGCAGATGCGAGTCGCGTCCGCCGACGAGCACCGTGACCGCCAGGACGGGCAGCAGATGGACGAAAGCGTCCATGCCGCTCCACTGGAACTGGAAGGTGAACCACGTGCCGACCGCCATCACGGCCGCGCCGCCGACCGCGGCCAGACGATCCAGCAGCGTCTCGCGCGTGGCCACGGCACAGACGACCCAGGTCGCGCCGGCAAGCAGGAACGCGCCGGAGTTCGGCCGCAGCCACAACGCGAACGCCGCCAGCAGGCCTGCCGCAACGACCTTGTCGATGCGGGGGCGTTCGACCCACGACGAAAGCACCAGTGCGGAGGCGATCCAGGCAAGCGTCACTGCCCATGTCGGATACGGAACGTTGAACGCCGCGAACTCGCCGACGTAGACCGGCACGAAAGCCAGCCACAGCAGGGCGGGGATCGCCGCCAGCCGCGGCCCCGCGATCCGTCGCGTGATCTCGCACAGACCGGCGGCCGAAAGCGCGTTCATGCACACCAGCGCCAGCCGCACGCCGGGGACGGCCGAGGAGCCGCTCATGAACAGCGTGTGGATGGCGAAGAAGCCGGGCGTGTAGCCGGTATGGAAGTCGAAATAGGGCCGCTCGCCGCGAAGTGCGCGCGTCAGATGGAAGAGGACGGTGCCTTCGTCCTCGAGCTGAAAGCCGTAGCCGCGCAGGGCCAGCAGGTAGGCCAGAGCGGCGGCGAACACCGCCAATACCGGAACGAAGCGGGCGATGGATGCAAAGGATCGCCCGACGCGATGCGCCTGCCGTCCGCGCAACCCACCCATCAGAGAGCCGATAGCGCGGGCACGCCGGCTCGTCGAACGGCCAGCCGCCTTGCCCGCCGGTTCGGCCAGGTACAAACTCGCCACCACGGGGGCGTGATGCGCCCACGGGTCGGACGGAAAAAGGATGGGAGCGGGACAGACTGTCGGATTCGTGCGCGCGCTGCGCGGGCCTGAGCGCGTTCGTCCGCGCTCTGCGTGCGACGGCAACCGGGCCGGCGGACGATCCTGATGTCGCCGCGCCCGCATCGCCGCCGCCGCGGCCCCGCCGATCCCTCGGTTGCGCGACGGCAGGGGCGGAAGAACGGCTCGCGGCTCTTCCACTTCGCGCGCATCGCCCAAGCGGGCGGAGGCTTCTGAGATGGGTCGGCTGCAGAACCTGCCGGTCAAGCAGAAGCTCACGATGGTCATCCTGCTGACCTGTTCGGCGGTGCTGCTGCTGGCGTGCGCGGTTCTGGCGGCCTACGAGCTCTACGACTTCCGCCGCGCGATGGCCCGCGACACCACCGTACTCGCCGACGTCCTGGCCAAGAACACGCAGGCGGCGCTGGCATTCGAGGACGACGCGTTCGCGCGCGACATGCTGCGCGCCCTGCAGGTGGAGCCGTACGTGACGGCGGCCGCTCTCTACGACGACGGCGGCGAGCTGTTCGCGGAATACGTGCGGCCGGGCGAACAGCTGTCGCTTCCCGACGGTCCGGCCATCGACGGAGCCCGTTTCGAAAGCGGCCATCTCGTGCTGTTCCGCCCGGTGCTGCTCAACGACAAGCGCATCGGCACGATCTACGTGCAGGCCGAGCTGGTCGGCCTCTACGAGCGGCTGCGGCTGTTCGCAGGCATCGCGCTGCTGGTTCTGATCGGCTCGGTGCTCGTGGCGTTCGCGCTGTCGGAGCGGCTGCAGCGCTTCATCACGGCGCCCATCCTTGCGCTGGCCGCCACCGCCCGGGTCATCGCCGAACGCAAGGACTTTGCCGCCCGCGCGCCCGAAGCCGAAGGCGAGCACGAGATCGCGGTGCTGACGCGCGCGTTCAACGAGATGCTCACGGGGATCGAGGAGCGCGAGAGCGCGCTGCGCGCGGCTAACGAGGCGCTGCGAGGCGAGATCGGCGAACGCAAGGCTGCCGAGGACCGGGTGCAGTCGCAGCTGGCCCGGCTCGAACTGCTCAATCAGATCACCCGAGCGGTGGGCGAGCGTCAGGACCTGTTCAGCATCTACGCGGTCCTCATCCGCAGCCTGGAGGAGAGACTGCCGGTCGACTTCTGCTGCGTCTGCAACTACGAGCCCGGCGAAAGCTGCATCGTCGTCGCCGCGCTCGGCAACGCCAGCAAGGAGATGGCCGCGGCCATGGGCATGGAGGAGAAGGCCCGCATCGCCGTGGACGAGAACGGGCTGAGCCGCTGCGTGCGAGGCCACCTGGTGTACGAGCCCGACGTCTCGGTCGTCGGCTTTCCGTTCCCGCAGCGGCTGGCCAGCGGCGGGATGCGCTCGATGGTTGCCGCGCCGCTGCTGGTCGAGAGCCGGGTGTTCGGCATCCTCGTCGCCGCGCGCAGGCAGACCTCGGCGTTCAGCAGCGGCGAATGCGAGTTCCTGCGTCAGCTCAGCGAGCACGTCGCGCTGGCCACGCACCAGGTGCAGCTCTACCAGGCGCTGCAGCAGGCATACGAGGACCTGCGCCAGACCCAGCAGGCGGTGATGCAGCAGGAGCGGCTGCGGGCGCTCGGGCAGATGGCCAGCGGAATCGCGCACGACATCAACAACGCGATCTCGCCGGTGGCTCTGTACACCGAATCGCTGCTGGAAACCGAGACCAACCTCAGCCCGCGCGCACGCGACTACTTGAAGACGATCGAGCACGCCATCGACGACGTCGCGGCGACGGTCGCGCGCATGCGGGAGTTCTACCGGCAGCGCGAGCCGCAGCTCTCCCTTGCGCGCGTCCAGCTCAACGATCTGGTCGAGCAGGTGCTCAACCTGACGCGCGCGCGTTGGAGCGACATGCCGCTGCAGAAGGGCATCGTCATCAACCTCGAGACCGAGCTCGCCGAGTCACTGCACCAGGTGCTGGGCGTGGAGAGCGAGATCCGCGAGGCGCTGATCAACCTCGTGTTCAACGCCGTCGACGCGATGCCCGACGGCGGCACGCTGACGCTGCGCACGGGCGAGGTCGAGCGGGATTGGGGCGCCGGCGAGGGCGGCCTCCAGCGCGAGGTGTTCGTCGAGATAGCCGACACCGGCATCGGCATGGACGAGGACACGCGCCGCCGCTGCCTCGAGCCGTTTTTCACGACCAAAGGCGAGCGCGGCACCGGCCTCGGGCTGGCGATGGTCTACGGTTTCGTCAAGAGGCACGGCGCCAACATCGAGATCGAGAGCAGCGTCGGCAAAGGCTCGACGATCCGGATCAGCTTCCCGGTTCCCGCCGCCGGCAGCGGCACTGCAGCAGGCGCCCCTGCCGAGCCGCGCTCGCCCGGCCGCCTGCGGCTGCTGATCGTCGACGACGATCCGCTTCTCATCAAGTCGCTCGGCGATGCGCTCGAGACCGACGGGCACGTCGTCACCCGCACCGGCGGCGGCCAGTCCGGCATCGAAGCGTTCCGAGCGGCGCTGGAAACCAGCGAGCAGATCGATGTCGTCATCACGGATCTGGGCATGCCGTATGTGGACGGCCGCAAGGTCGCGGTCGCGGTCAAGGAGATGTCGCCGCGCACGCCCGTGATCCTGCTGACGGGCTGGGGCCAGCGGCTCGCCAGTGAAGGCGAAGTGCCCGAGCAGATCGATCTGGTCCTCAGCAAGCCCCCCAAGCTGCGCGAGCTCCGCGAAGCGCTTGCTCGCTTCACGCAGCCTTCTCAAGATGAGGCCTCATTCCCGAGCAGGGCGGAGGGAGGTCGTGGCTGAAGCCGTATCGGCGCGCATTCTGATCGTGGACGACGAGGCATCGCAGCGATCGGCGCTGTGCAAGACGCTGCGCGACTACGGCTACGACACCGTCGGCATGGCCTCGGCACGGGAGGCGCTGGCGTTGCTCGACAAGGAGCGCTTCGACCTTCTGCTGACCGACCTCATGATGCCCGAGACGAGCGGCATCGATCTGCTGCACGAGGCGATGAAAAAGGACGAGGAACTGATCGGAATCATCATGACCGGTCAGGGCAGCATCGACAGTGCGGTCGAGGCGATGAAGATCGGCGCCTTCGACTACATCCTCAAGCCGTTCAAGCTCAGCGTGATCCTGCCCGTGCTCTCGCGCGCGATGGCGCTGCGCAGGCTGCGACTGGAGAACGCGGTGCTGGCGACCAAGGTGCAGGAACGCACGCGTGCGCTCGAGGAGGCCAACGCCGAGCTCGAGGCGTTCGCCTACTCCGTCTCGCACGACCTGCGCGCGCCGCTGCGGCACATCCATGGCTTCATCGGCGTGCTGGTCAAGAAGCACGGGGAACAGCTTCCGGACGATGCGCGTCAACTCGTCGACCTCGTCCATTCGGGCGCCATGCGCATGGGACAGCTCATCGAAGACCTGCTGCGCTTCTCGCGGCTGAGCCGGCAGCCCCTGTCGCGCAGGCAGGTCCAGCTGTCGTCGCTCGTGCAGGACATCCTGTCCGAGCTTCGCAAGGAGACCGAAGGCCGCAGCGTCGAGATCGTCGTCGGTGAGCTTGCCGATTGCACTGCCGACACCGCGCTGCTCAAGCAGGTGTTCGTCAATCTCATCTCCAACGCGCTCAAGTACACGCGCAACACCGCCCGCCCCGTCATCGAGATCGGCTGCAGCCACGAGGCCGGCGAGACGATCTATTACGTCAAGGACAACGGCGCCGGCTTCGACATGGCGCAGGCCGACAAGCTCTTCGGCGTCTTCCAGCGGCTGCACGGCGAGAACGAGTTCGAAGGCACCGGCGTCGGCCTGTCGATCGTGCGGCGCATCGTGCAGCGGCACGGCGGCCGGGTGTGGGCCGAAGGCTCGGTCGGAAAGGGAGCCACGTTCTTCCTGACGTTGCCGGAGGAGGCGACGGCGGCGTAGGGCCATCGCTGCGGAGCGCGAGATGGCCGCAGCCTCAGTACCCGATCGACGGCAGCCACGCGCCGCGCGGCTCGTTGTACAGGCCGATGCTCATCAGCGTCATCGGCTGCACCACGCGCAGACCGTGCTGCAGACACCACCGCAGCACCTCGGAGTTGCGCGTCGGCAGCAGGAACCCGGGGCCCCAGTATCCCGGCGCGGCGGCGATCAGCGCCTTCAGCTCCGTGTTCGTCTCGGCGACGGTGTGTCCGAGGAAGCCGACGCCGGTGGTGTACCCGCCGATGCGGCCTTCGCGCTCGACGACCATCAGCATTCCCATGGCGAGCGCATCGCGCACCTCGCCGGTGCGCTCGTGGCCATGGACGCGTAGGCACAGCTCGGCGCATGCAACGATGTCCACGTCCGCACCCGGACGCACCTGGCAGGTCGTCGTGACGTTGGCGGGTGGATCGCCCTGGATGCACGACAACGGCTCGCGCGTGTCGAAGCCGAGCTTGGTGTAGAGCGACAGTGAGCGGTTGTGGTAGGCCGCCTGCACCAGGCGCACGCCGGCCGCCTCCCGGCGCCGCTCGCGATCGAGCACGTACTGCATCAGCGCGCGCCCCGCGCCGGCATTCTGCTGGCGCGGATCGACCGTGATCGGGCCGATGCCGGCGATGATGCCGCGCTCGTCGACACCGTTGCTGCCGACGATGCGCCCGTCGCTCTCGGCCACGACGACGTGATAGCCCTCGTTGGCCAGCAGCATGCCCATCATTCCGGTTGCGACCTCGGCGTCGGGAAAATCGCGCGGGAAGTTGTGCTCGGCACTGATGGTGGCGAAAGCCTCGTAACAGATGCGGCCGCATTCCGATGCGTCCTCGGGCCGCCCGGGACGAAGTTGCAGGCTCATGGGCCTGCTCTGTCTCGCGCGCCCGTACAGCGCAACCGCCGCTCCCATCGTCCCGTCACCGCACGACCAGCGGAATGGCGCGGTGCTCGGGCGTCTCGAAGTACGAGAAGAAGCGCCCCGCCTCCACCACCCCGCCCTTCTCCAGCGAGATCTCGCCCGAAGTCACCGCACCGACCACGCCGATCTCGCCGATGGCGATCCGCTCCAGGATCGTGCGCGGCAGCGCCAGCACGACGTCGGCATGCTCGGGAATGCCTTCGTGAAGCTGAGCGACCCCGCGCCGCACCTCCAGCGCGTAGCTCTGCTGCGTGTCGATGAAGCGGAAGCCGGTCGTGACGTGCGCATCCAGCGCATCTTCGGCCTTCAGGCGCGCCGTCATGCCTTCGAGGAATGTGCGCGTGGGCAGCGCCGCAACCACGTCGCGCGAAGCCAGCGCGCTGGTGGCGAGCCGCGCCATCTGCACGCCGTCGAGCGTTCCCTCGAGTTCGGTGGCCGCCGTCAGATACCAGTTTCGCCAGTTGATGTTTCGCTGGTCGTAGCCGAGGCGCCGAAACGCGCGCGCCTTGAGCGCACGCGCATCCTCGTCGCCCCGATCGATGCGAATGAGATGCGTCGCCAGCTCGCTCGCCCACTGCGCGTCGCCCCTCTCGTCGGCCTCGCGCGCGGCCGCCAGCACCTTGTCGCGCCCGCCCATCATCTCGACGTAACGCCGCGACCTCTCCACGCGCTCGACGGGATTCAGCCCCACCGGGTCGCCGTCGAACCAGCCGAGATAGCCCTGGTAGATCTGCCGCACCGAATGCTTGACGGTGCCGTAGTACTCGCGAAGCCACGGCTTGACCTCGGCCAGATGCCGCGGCAGCCGCACCGTCTCGGCCAGCTCGTCGGGCGTCATTCCTGCGTTCATGTGGCGGATCGTCTGATCGTGCACGTACTGTATGCCGTCGCGGTACACCTGCAGCACGCGCTCGACCTCGGCCGCGCCGATCACGGGCGGCCCGTGCGACGGGACCATGTGCTCGGCCTCGAGCGACCGCAGCAGGTCGATGCTCTGAAACCACGCCACCGGATCCCGGAAGCTGGTGCCGCGAAGCGTGTGCACGTTGGGAAACGTCGGTCCCTGGATCACCTCGGCCGACAGCAGGATGCGGCTCTGCGGCAGCCACATCGCGATCTCGTCCGGCGCCTCGCTCGGAACGTGCACGAAGACGACGTCGAGGCCTGCCAGCTTCGTCTCGACCCGGTCGCCGACGGTGTGCGTCGGAGCGATGAACGTCGCCCCCTCCGAGGTGCGCGGATCGAAGCCGGGGCGCGGTCCCAGCCCCGAGTTCATGCCCTCCATGTCGACGGCCGGAAGCAGCGCACCGAAGGTGTAGCCGGAACGCACGGCCAGGATCGGGCCGATGCGCACGCCTTGATTGGCGACGTGACGCACCAGGCTTTCGTGCGCCCACACCTGCACCGTGCCGTCGCGAACCTGACTCTCGCTGATGTAGGACTTCACCGCCGTCCAGTGGTCGGGATGGAAGTGCGAGTACACCACCGCCACCACCGGCTTGCTCGTGATCTTCGCGAACTCGGCGGCGATCTCGCGCCCCTCGCTCGGCGCCCCGCCGACGTCGAACAGGATCACGCCCTCGGGCCCCTCGACGAGGATCGTGTTGGCGATCTGGTAGCCGACGGCCGACCACACGTGCTCGCCAATCTTGTAGATCTTCTTCTCGAACAGCCTGGTATGCTCGTGCAGCTCCGCATCGATTCGCGGCTGCGGGCTGCCGGCGGGCGGCGGCGGCGGCAGCGATGGTGCACGATCGCACGCGCCGGCGGCGGCAAGAACGACGAGCAGGCCGAGGCGGAGACAGAGGGGTCGTCGAGCGACGCGCGGCGGTTGGCTCATGACTTCGAATATCATCAGGAACGCAGCTGTCGCGAGCGGCGCGTACACAGCGAAATCCTGCAATCAGGCGCTTCCCGGCGCAGCCTGCACGCGTTACCTTTCCGTCGATGGCTATGCAGGCACAGGGGACTCAGGCGCGCGCGACGCGCACGCCCGAGCCGGACGCGCAGGCGCCGCCGCGGAAGCGTGGCACGCTGGTGAAGTGGAACGATTCGAAGGGTTACGGCTTCGTCCACCCCGACGACGGCAGCGATGACGTGTTCGCGCACATCTCGGCGTTCGCCAGCGGCCAGCGCCGGCCCAAGGAAGGAGACACCGTCTTCTTCACCATCGAGCCTGCAGGCCGTCGGCCCAAGGCCGCCAGCGTACGCCTCGACGTTCTTCCGCTCCCCGACACCACCTGGCTGGCTTACGGCGTGGCGGCCATGTGCCTCGGGATCTTCTTTCTCTTCGTGTTCGGCTTGATCGGCCTCTCCGGGCCGATCCTCGCCTACATGGTGATGAGCATCCTGACCTACGGCTTCTACTTCGCCGACAAGAAGCGCGCCGAGCGCGAGGAGTGGCGCCTGACCGAAACCACGCTGCACGTGCTCGAAGCCCTCGGCGGCTGGCCCGGAGCGCTCCTGGCGCAGGCCGGACTTCGTCACAAGACGCGCAAGATGGAGTACCAGATGATCCTGTGGGCGATCGTCGCCGTCCATGTCGGCGCGTGGTCGATCTGGTACCTGCGCCGTACTCTCGCCTGAGCACGCGATCGTTCGACCCCGTCAACGCGGCCGCTTGCCAACGGCTCGCGAAACGCACCCTGTACACACCGGCGACTGGCAGATAATGGTACCAGTCGAACTATCCTTCCTGAGGATTCGCCGGGGGCCACCATGAATCGCAAGATCGCAGTCGTCGTGTGCGCAACCGCCGTCGCCATCGCGCGCCACGCCGCCGCACAGATCGAGCCGCCGGTGCAGACGCCGGCGCAGCAGGCCTGCATCAAGGCCATCAACAACGCCGCGCGCAATGTCGGAGAGAAGCAGGCGAGCCTTGCCCTGGCCTGTCTGACTGCGGCGGCGAAGGGTACGCTGACCGGCAGCGCGCACACCTGCCTCGTCACCGACGACGGCGACAAGATCGCCGACAAGATGGCCAAGACCGAGGCGGCCGCAGCAAGCAAGTGCGCGGAGCCCCCTACCATCGTCCCCTCCGACGCGCAGCTCGCCAACACCGGCGCGAGGGTCGCCCGGCGGCGCGGCATCACCGATCTGCTCGGGCCCGACCTGGATGCGGCCGTCGAGCCCTGCGCAGCCGAGGCGGCCGCGTGCAAGTGCCAGCAGGCGGTCGCGAAAGCGGCCGAGAAAATGTCGAGCGTCACGTGGAAGACCTTCGTCGACTGCAAGAAAAAGGTCGTGGAGGCGGGTGCGCGCCGCAGCGAAGACATCGCAGGCTGCGTCGGCGATGAGGCCACACCCGGTTCGATCGCTGCCGATGCCAAGGGGAAGATCGAGAGGGCAACCGCCAAGATGGCGCGGTCGATCGAGCGGAAATGCGACGCGGCGGGCGTGACGTCGGAGGCCTTCGCACGCGGCGCCTGCGGCAGCCTGAGCGGCGCCGCGCTGGCCGCCTGCATCGAGCGTCGGGTCGCGTGCCGCGCCTGTCAGGGCATCAACGATGTCGACGCCCTGAGCGTCGACTGCGACGCGTTCGACGACGGCGCCGACAACGACAGCTGCCTCGACACGAGCTGCACCTGCGAGGGGTCCTGCCTGGACCTGATCGACGGCCCCTTCCCCGCCATGGCCGACGAGCAGGCGGGAACGATCTGCGCCACGGCCTGTCAGCCAAGGACCGACGCCACGCCCGAGTGCGGAGACTGTGGCGGAAGCTGCGACGTCCGCGAGGTGTGCGCTCAGGGTTCGTGCCAGTGCCATGTGGGCCGCGCCATGTGCGTTCCGGCCTTCCCGACGACTCCGCCGTGCGCGCTGGTCGCCGAAGCGCACCGCAGCTCGTGCCGCTTCATGCACGGCGGCGCCGAGGGCAGCCCGCCCTATCGCAATACGGTGCTGAACGTGGTGGGCGACCAGGACACCGACGTCTTTTTCTACATCAACTTCAGGAGCCTCTATCCGGCCGGTGCGGCCCACAAGCCCTACGTGGCCGAATGCGACGCTTCGCGCGGAACTTTTCTCCTCCCGGGAGACAATACGCAGCACCAGTACTTCGACGGGGACGGGAAGATCACCGACATGGCCGGCCTGAGCGCCTCGACCCAGCGCCAGGCTCGGTGTGAGGAACCGACGTTCAAGCCGCTCCCGAACTCGGCGGACATTTTCCACGAAGGCTATTACTTCAAGTTCACGCCCAACCCGGGCGAGCACGGACAGGGCGTCGGCAAGATGACGTTCGTGGTGGAGTACCCGGTGCCGGCGACTCCGACCGAAACCTTCGAGGTCGTGCACGTCATCATCGACATCCGGCCAAGCGTGCCGTGAACGCGCCGGCCGGAAAGCCTTCCGATGACGGCGCCTGCGGCACGGCCGCGAGCCGCCGGCGCGGCGCAAGGTCGAGCCCTACGAATCGGGGAAGCGCGGCAACGGCTCGGACCCGATGCGATCGCGCGGCAGGTACTTCGGCGGCACGTCGCCGCGCGGGAAGCCGTACCAGTTGGCGCCGACGTTGACGAGAAGCGCCTCGTCGGGAATCGGCAGGCGATCGACGCCCGATCCCTCCAGCACTTCCATGATGTGAATCCACGCCGGCAGCGCCGCCACTCCGCCGGTCTCGCGATCGCCGAGGCTGCGCGTGCCGTCCGAGCCGATCCAAACGGTGGCGGTATGGCGGCGGTCGAATCCGGAAAACCACGCATCGATGTAGTCGTTGGTGGTGCCGGTCTTGCCGGCGCGGTCGTAGCCTTCCTTGAACGCCCTGCGGGCGGTTCCCGACCGCACCACCTCGCGCATCATGTCGGCCAGCTCGTAGGCCACGCCCGCCGGCAGCGCCCGCGGCAGCGGCCCGCCCGGCAGCACGCCGAGCGTCTGGTCCTCGACGACCACGCTGCCTCCGGCCACGCCCATCAGCTTGCCCTCGCCGTCACGGATCGAATCGATGAAGACCGGATCGGTCGGCGCTCCCATGCGAGCGATCGTCGCGTAGCCGAGCGTGATGTCCATGGGCGTCACTTCGCTGCTGCCGAGCGCGATCGACATGTCGCCGCGCAGCGGTGAGCGGATGCCCATGGCGCGCGCCGTCTCCATCACGCGCCGCGGCCCCAGCTCGTAGGTCATGCGCACCGAGACCGTGTTGAGGCTCTTGGCCAGCGCGTTGCGCATCGGGATGTTGCCGAAGTACTTGTTGTCGAAATTGCCGGGGCTCCAGATCTTGCCGTTGCCGCCGGGCAGACTGATGGGCCCGTCGTAGACGTTGTCGAGCTGATGTTTCCCGGCCTTGAGCGTGGTGGCGTAAACGAACGGTTTGAATGTGCTGCCCGGCTGCCGCCGCGCCTGCGTGGCCCGCACGAAGCCCTCGAGCACGTCCTGGTAACCGCCCACCAGCGCGCGCACGCGGCCGCTGGAGTTGTCGATGACCACCGCCGCGCCCTCGCCCCACGGCTTGGGATCGAGCTGGACCACGCCTTCGACGTCGGTCGCGCACACCCGCAGCATGTCGTTGCTGCGCGCCTCCGAAGACAGCACGCGCTTTCCCGCCTCGTCGGTGCGCCCTCGCACGATCAGGCCCCTGTCCTCCTTGCGCATGGAGAACGTGAACGGGCCCGCCAGCACCGTATCGAGGCCCTTCTTGCCGACCACCGCCTCGAAGCATTGGCCCGCCTTCGGCGGCATCGGCTCTCCGGTCTGGATGTCGGGCAGCAGGCCGCTGGCCTTTTCGAGGAACTCGCCGACCTCGGCATCGCTCAGGCGCCCGAGCACGCCGCGACGGCCTCGCCGGTCATCGAGCGCGTGCAGGGCGTTGCGCACCGCCTCCTCGGCGCGCGCCTGCACGTCCAGATCGAGCGGCGTGTAGACGTGGAAGCCGTGGGCGTTGGCGGTGCCGCTGCCGAACAGCCGCCGGATCTCGCGCCGCACCTCGGTGACGTAGGCGATGCCGACGCTGGTCTTCTCGGGATGCTCCACCGGCAGCACCACCGGCGCCTGCGCGTAACGGCGTGCGTCGCCGAGCGTGATGTAGCCTTCCTGCACCATGCGCTCGAGCACGTAGGCGCGCCGCGCGATGGCGTCCTCGGGATGACGATGCGGCGAGTAGCGCGACGGCGCCGGCACCAGGCCGGCCAGCGTGGCGGCCTGTCCGGCATCGAGCTCGGCGGCGTGCTTGCCGAAGTAGTCGAGGGCGGCGGCCTCGACGCCGTAATTGCCCGAGCCGAGATAGACGTAGTTGATGTACAGCTCGAGCAGCTGCTTCTTGTTCAGCTCGCGTTCCAGGCGCAGCGCCAGCACCGCTTCGCGCAGCTTGCGCGTGTAGCTCTTCTCGTTGCCTACGATCAGGTTCTTGACGATCTGCTGCGTGATCGTGGAGCCGCCCTGCACCCTTCCCGAGCGCATGTTGGCCAGGAACGCACGCATCATGCCGGCAGGGTCTACGCCCCTGTGCGCAAAAAACCTGCGGTCCTCGGCGGCCACGAACGCCTGCCACACGATGTCGGGAAGGTCCTTGATCGGCACCCAGATACGGCGCTCGACGTAGAACTCGTCGATGGCATTTCCCGATGCGTCATAGATGACGACGTTGGATGGCGGACGATAATCTTGGAGATGCGCGAGGTTCTCGGGCAAAGTGGAGAGCACGTTCAGGTTGAGCCAGTGGAGTCCCCACGCGGCCGCCCCTGCAGCAACGACGGTGAGCGATATCAGTAGAGACCGGGCAAACGGCCGCCGCCGCTTCCTGCGCTTGCGCGCTGCCGCCTTCTTGGCCATGTCCGCCGTTATAGCAGTTGCGGGTTGTGGATCCCGCTCCGGCACCGGTGAAAAAGCCGATACGGACGGATGGGGCCTGACCGGGCAGGAGCGCTACCTGCCGGCCATCGACGTCCTGATCGAGCCCGTCGAAGAGCTCGGCACCCATCGCTACGCCAAGGAGGTGGCCGGGCTGGTGCTCGCGCTCTACGAGACCGGCCTGGCCGATCTGACTCCGGTCGTTCCGCACTACTACAACCACTCTGCGCCGCCGGGGATCGACCGCTGGCTCTCGGGTGCGAGCACCCATTGGCGAGCGCGCTTCACCTTCGCGTACGACCGCGAGAGCGTGCAGATCGTCCTTCGCATCTGCCCGTCCGACGGCCCCTGCAAAGGCGCGGCGGCCAGCGGCCCGCGCGAAGCTCCCGAGGGCGCGATCACCGAGCTGCTGGTCTGGAGCGCGGGACAGTTCGGAGCGCCCGTGCCTGCGGGCATGGTCGAGACGTGGTCGCGGCCGCTGTCGGCCGATCGCTACGCGGTTCTGGTGCTCGGGCGCGCAGCGGCGATCTGGTACGGGCTGGAGCAGCCGGTGGAGGCCGAGGAGCGAGGCGTGCCCTCGCGCGATCCGATGACGCGCGCCGTTCTGATCGATCCGTCCATGGCGCTGGCGCACTACGGCGTGGCGCGCCGCGCGCTCGAGATCGGCCGCAACGACGTGGCCGCGCGCGCCTTCGAGCGGGCGCTGGCCAACCAGCCCGGGCGATTCGTGTTCGAGGCTGCCGCGGCGGCCGCCGTGACCAACGCGGGGCAATGGGCCGAGGCGCGCAAGCGGTGGGATGCGCTCGACGCCCGCTGGCCGGCCGACAGCCGCTTCGCGGCACCTCGCGTGGAATCCTACGTCAAGGCCGGCGCACCCGCGGAAGCCAAGGCGATTCTCGATGAGCTGCCCGACCGCTTCAACGGTGATCCGACGGTCGCGCGGCTGCGCGTCGAGATCGCCGAGGCTGTCGGTCCGGGTCCCGACTACGAAGCGCTGGTCACGGCATGGGAGGACGCGGCGCCGTACGATCCGGAGCCGGTGCGCCGTCACATTTCCCTGCGCCTTCGCGACGGGCGACTGGCCGAAGCGTTCGAGCTGCTCGAGAAGCTGGAGGCGCGCGGCGCGGCCACCGAAGCCAAGCAGCTGATGATCGCGCTCGGCGCGGAGATCGGACGCTACGAGGAAGCGGCCAAGCAGGCGGCGGTCATGGGCAGCGATTCCCTGGCCGCGCGCCTGCGCCTGCGCGCCTCCATCGAACGCGGCGCACGCGATCCATCGGCGCAGCTCGCATCGGCCTCCGACTTCGAGGCGCGGCTGCTGGCGGCCAAGCTCAACCTGGCGCGCCATCCCGACCGCACGCTCGAGCAGGTGCGCGCGCTGCTGCGCGAAGACCGGTTCCGCGTCGAGGCCATCGCGCTGGAAGTTCGTGCGCTCGAAAAGCTCGGCAGGTGGGAGGAGGCGGTCAAGGCGCGCGAGCGCCTTCAGTTCGCCGACCCGGCATTCGTCTCGGGGCCAAGGACCGTGGCGGGATCGACCTCGACCGGCTCGCAGGAGCAGCTCTCGCTCTCGGAGTAGCAGACCTTTCCTCGCACCAGCATCACGCCGGCGGCGGGGACCGCGCCCGGACAAAGGAAGCCGCCGCCGAAGGCCAGTATTGCGACCAGCGGTGCCGGCTTGCGCGCCGCCGCGCCGGCGTCCTCGTCGGTGGCGGCGCTGGCCGCCGCCGGCGGAATTCCGTAGGTGGGCACGAGAGCTAGAGGGCATCCTCGAATGGAAGGCTCGATGTAGCGCTCGTGCCAGGACGCCGACTCCGGATAGCTGCGTGAGAGATCATCGACCCTGGCCAGCAAATCGAGAACCTTGTGATTGGTCTCGGCGTCGAGCAGCGGCCGCACCGTTGGCTGCACGGTCAGCGCCTCCACTCGCTGCGCCTGCACTCGCGCGCTCTGGACCGCGTCGCGGAAGGCGCGCCCCAGCTCGCGCGCACGCTCTCCAAGATCGTTGACCCAGGGCATCTCGCAGCTGGGACTGGCGCCGGCCAGGCTCAGGCGGCGCTCGCCGAACTCGTTCTGCACGCGAAAGATGGCGGTGGCGATGGCCTCGGCCTCGTCGGTCAGCTTCTCGAGGCGCGCGATGGCCTCGCTGGCCTGGACGAGGCCAGGGGCAAGGATGGACGGATCGATGCCGTCGCTCAGCTCCGCACGCGCCGCGGCCACCGGCAGCGACAGCGTCGCCGCAAGCACACAAGCGGCCAACCGCACGGACATCACGGCCCTGCTATCCGCATGCGACCTGCCGTTCAAACCGCTGCCTGCGCGCTGCCTGCGCCACCCACCCTGGCTCGGGCTTCCTTGTCTGCTCAGCAAGCATGCCGGATAATCCCTGAACGAACCGGTGGCCACCTTCGCCGTGGCACGTCGCCGCCGGCTGCAACGCCCAGGAGGATTGGATGCCAGCAGGAGCAAGGGTCGGACGCACCAGCGTCGCGGCCGCGGACGAGACCGTTCGCGCACGCGGGCGCATCGTTTGGCCAGCCGCGCTGACGGCCGCGATCCTTGCCGTCGCAATCTTCGCCGTTCCCGTCCGCAGCCTTGCGTTCACCATCGAGGATGTCGCCGAGAAGGCCGCCAAGCTGGCGGCCGAGCCGTATCAGGATCCTTCGGGCCAGGTGCCCCAATGGCTCATCGACATGAGCTACGACCAGTGGCGCGACGTGCGCTTCCGCGCCGACCGCGCGCTGTGGAAGGACCGCGCGCTCCCGTTCGAAGTGCAGTTCTTCCACCCGGGCCTCTTCTACGACCGCATCGTCGCGATCAATGAAGTCGACGCCGGCGGCGTGACGCCGGTGACGTTCTCGCCGAGCATGTTCGACTACGGCAAGAACGACTTCGCCAGCCGCGTGCCGCAGGACCTCGGCTTTGCCGGGTTCCGCCTGCACTACCCGATCAAGAACGCGACCTACAAGGACGAGGTCATCGTCTTCGTCGGCGCGACCTACTTCCGTGCCGTGGGCAAGGACGAGGTGTTCGGCATCTCGGCGCGCGGCCTGGCCATCGACACGGCCTCGCCGTCGGGCGAGGAGTTCCCCTATTTCCGCGAGTACTGGCTGGTGCGGCCGACCAAAGGCGCCACCGACATGGCCGTCTATGCGCTGCTCGACAGCCCGAGCCTGACCGGCGCCTACAAGTTCGTCATCTATCCGGGCCAGCAGACGGTGGTGGAAGTGGAAGGCCGCATTTTCCGCCGCAAGGATGTGGCCAAGCTCGGCATCGCGCCGCTGACGTCCATGTTCATGTTCGGCGAGAATTCGATCCGCTGCTTCGACAACTACCGCCCCGAGGTCCACGACAGTGACGGCCTGCTCCTCTACAACGACACCGGCGAGTGGCTGTGGCGGCCGGTCGACAACCCCACGACGCTGCAGGTGCACGGCTACCAGATGACCAACCCGCGCGGCTTCGGCGTGCTGCAGCGCGATCGCGACTTCGCCAGCTACCAGGACCTGGAGACGCACCAGGAGCGGCGGCCGAGCACGTGGATCGTCCCCAAGGGCCAGTGGGGGCCGGGCCGCGTCGAACTGGTCGAGATCCCGACGCCGCAGGACATTCACGACAACATCGTCGCCTACTGGCTGTTCGACCAGCTGCCGCCGCTCGGGCAGCCCATCAACTTCGCCTACAAGATCTTCTGGTACGGCGACGACGTTTCGCGGCCGCCCGCCGGCCGCGCCACCGCCACGCGGCGAGAGAAGGGAACCGCCGAGAACCGCTACCGATTCGTCGTCGACTTCGAAGGCAAGGCACTGGCCAAGCTGCCCGCCGACGAAGTGCTGCGCGCGGCGGTCACCGTCACCGGCGGCGATGCCGTCGGCAGGATCATCGACCAGTACGTCATCAAGGTCGGACCGACCGATGCCTGGCGCCTCGGCTTCCAGGTCGAAGTCGCCGTGCGCGAGCCGGTCGAGCTGCGCGCCTATCTCGACAAGGCCGGCAGCGCGCTGACCGAGACCTGGTCGTACACGCTGATCCCTTGAACGAGGACGGGACCGCAAAGGTGCGCGAGCACCACGATGCCGGGCTGCGCGAGCACGACGCGGCGTCGCCGCGCGGCGGGCCTCGGTCGGTCTCCGATGCCATCGGCAGTGCGCCCGACCGCCTTCTTCACGACTGGAAGCAGGCGCACAAGCGCTGCGTGGCCTACCTGACCATGCTCGACGTCGATGCCGCCGAGGCCGAGTCGATCGCCGCCGAAGCCGTGCAGACGGCGGTGACGCGGCAGAGCTGGGAGAGCGGCGGGGATTCGCTCTCGGAGGCGCTGCGCGCCATGCGCGAGATCGTGCTCGCGCGCCATCCGCTGAGCGAGCCGGTTGCCGATGATCTCGACCCGTTCGTGGCCTGGCGCATGAACGCCGCAGCGTGCGCTGGCGGCGGAGCCGAGCGCGGCTCCGGCCGATCGCTTCCGCGCGCGACGCCGCCGCTGGCCAGGCGATGGATGCCGCTGGCCAAGCTGGTGCGGCGTTTCTCGCGCCCGCGCACCGAGCCGGCCGACGAATCGGCGGCGGGCGCGCGCGCACGCCGCAGCGTCTCGCACGAGGAGGTCTATCAGGGCCGCCGCCATCTGCCATGGACGCGCGTGGCGCGCCGCCGCCGCATGCTGCTCGGCCTGCTCGTGCTGATCCCCAGCATCATCGCCAGCCAGTTCATGCTCGACGTGCTGCCGCAAAAGGGCGGAACGTGGGTGGAGATGGCGATCGTGGTCAGCTTCGGCGCGCTGTTCGGCTGGATCTCGATCGGCTTCTGGACGGCGCTGCTCGGTTTCTTCGTGCTGCTGCGCGGCCGCGACCGCTTCGCCATCACGCGCATCGACGACGGCGAGGTCCTGCGCGCGCTCGATCCGTCGGTCAAGACGGCGATCGTCATGCCGATCGCCTCCGAGCCCGTCGAGCGCGTCTTTGCCGGGCTGCGGGCGATCTACCAGTCGCTCGAGCGCACCGGACAGATCGAGGCGTTCGAGTTCTTCGTGCTCTCCGACAGCTCCGACCCGTCGGTGTGGGTGCAGGAGGAGGAAGCGTGGCTGGCGTGGTGCCGGGAGACCGGCGGCCACGACCGCATCTTCTACCGGCGCCGCAACATCAAGCTGAAGCGCAAGAACGGCAACGTCGGCGACTTCTGCCGGCGCTGGGGCGGACGCTACCGCTACATGATCATGCTGGATGCCGACTCGGTCATGAGCGGCGAGACGCTGGTGCGCCTGGTCCAGATGATGGAGAAGCACGCGAAGGTCGGCATGATCCAGACGGTGCCGGTCGCGATCCATCGCCGCTCCGTCTTCGGCCGCGTCCAGCAGTTCGCCGCGCGCGTGTACGGCCCGATGTTCACCGCGGGCCTGCACTTCTGGCAGCTCGGCGACGGACAGTACTGGGGCCACAACACCATCATCCGCGTCGAGCCGTTCATGGATCACTGCGGCCTGCCGCCGCTTCCGGGCAAGCCGCCGCTCGGCGGCGACATCCTCAGTCACGACTTCGTCGAGGCGGCACTGATGGGACGCGCGGGCTGGCAGCTGTGGCTCGCCTACGACCTGGGCGGCAGCTACGAGGAAACTCCCTCCTCGCTGCTCGAGGAGATGAAGCGCGACCGGCGCTGGTGCCAGGGCAATCTCCAGCACGTGCGGCTGCTGTTCACGGAAGGCCTGTTCGGCGCGCATCGCGCGCTGTTTCTCAATGGCGCGCTCTCGTACATGTCGGCGCTGCTGTGGTTCGGCTTCCTGCTGCTGTGCACCACCGAGGCCGTGCAGACCGCGCTCCGCACGCCCGAATACTTCGGAGACCGCCCGAGCCTGTTCCCGCAGTGGCCGGTATGGAAGCCGGCGCTCGGCTACGCGCTGCTGGCGGTGACGGGCGCGATCCTGTTCCTGCCCAAGGTGCTGAGCGTCGTGCTCGTCATCATGCGCGGCGCACGGCCGTACGGCGGCGCCATTCGCCTGATTCTGAGCGTGCCCATCGAGATCCTGCTCTCGAGCCTGTTCGCGCCGATCCGCATGGTGTTTCATACCCGATTCGTGCTGACCAACCTGATGGGCCGCACGGTGGGCTGGAAATCGCAGCCGCGCGAGGACGCCGAGACTTCGTGGCACGAGGCGGTCCAGCACCACGGCCTCGATACCGTGCTGGCAACGATGTGGGCGGTGCTGCTGTACTGGCTCAGCCCCGGCTACTTCTTCTGGGTGCTTCCGGTGGCCGCCGCGCTGGTGCTGTCGGTTCCCATCTCCGTGCTCGTCAGCAAGATCGGGCTGGGCGATTCGGTGCGCCGCATCGGTCTGTTCCTGATTCCCGAGGAGACGCAGCCGCCGCGCGAGCTGGTCGATCTGGCCGAGAATCTCGAGCGCGCCACCGCCCATTCGCAGTCGCTGCCCGAGCGCCTGCGCGACGGCTTCACGCGCGCCGTCACCCATCCCTGCACCAACGCGCTTCACCGCACGCTGCTCGGGCGGCGCCGAAAGCTGCATGCGCGCATCCGCGACCAGCGCACGACCCTGATGAACGAGATCGTGCCGCTCGGGCCGCAGGCCGCTTCCCTGCAGGCACGCAAGGCGCTGCTGGCGGATCCCGACGTGGTGGATGCGATCCACTGGCGCGTCTGGCGCGAGGCCGATCCGGAGATCGCGCGGCGCTGGGGCGTGCCGGCGTGACGGCCGAGGCACCGTCCGGCGTCGCGACAAGCTCCGGCCGCCGTTACAAGTACTACGACCTGGTGATGGCCGGTTTCGTCACCGTGCTGCTGTGCTCGAACATCATCGGGCCGGGCAAGGTCTGCAACATCGGCGGCTTCACGTTCGGCGCCGGCAATCTGTTCTTTCCGATCAGCTACATCTTCGGCGACATCCTGACCGAGGTGTACGGCTATGCTCGCGCGCGCAAGGTCATCTGGGCCGGCTTCGGGGCGATGATCTTCGCCACGATCATGAGCCAGATCGTGATCCGGATGCCCGTCGATCCGGGCGAGCCGTACAATGCGGTGATCCAGCCGGCGCTGGAGACGGTCTTCGGCAACACCTGGCGCATCGTGGCCGGCTCCATCCTGGCGTTCTGGGCGGGCGACTTCGCCAACTCCTACGTGCTCGCCAAGATGAAGCTGCTTACCGGCGGCCGCTATCTGTGGACGCGCACGATCGGCTCGACCGCGGCCGGACAGGCGGTAGACAGCGTCATCTTCTATCCGCTGGCTTTCTGGGGCGTGTGGACGCCCGACAAGATGCTCGAGGTGATCACCTTCAACTATGCGATCAAGGTGATCTGGGAAGCGGTCAACACGCCCATCACCTACGTGATCGTCAACTTTCTCAAGCGTGCGGAGAACGAGGACTACTTCGACGCGAAGACGAATTTCACCCCCTTCTCGCTCGAGGATTGACCGGGCGGAATCTCGGATCCGCCCTCGCACCCCCTGTGCGGCGAAGCGGCCGCTTGCTACGATCCCTGAGGACGCGCCTTCTCGCTGTCGAGCCGGCCCTCGTTCGAGTGCCACGCTCGTTCGACGCCGCGCGGCCGAACCACGACCGGAGGCCGCCCATGAACGTAGGCACCGAGCGTTCGATTTCCCGCCCCGCCTCGATGGAGGCCCTTCGCGCCAACACGATCGACCGCACGATGCTCCGTACCCTGGCCAGGGCGCTGGGCGATGCGCCGATCCGCCTGGAGCTGTGGGATGGAAGCAGGGCGCTGGCCGCCGGCGCGGCGGCGACCTACCGTGTGCTCATTCGCACACGCGCGGCGCTGGCGGGCCTGCTGACCGACCCGCAGCTTCAGTTCGGCGAGCATTACACGGCCGGCGACATCGAGGTCGAAGGCGGCAGCCTCGCCGATGCCATGACGGCCGTCTATGCGGGCGTCGGAGAGCCGCGCGGCCTGCGCGTCCTTCTCGACTCCGTTTGCAGCCGGCTGAGCCGCATCTCGCCGGTGCGCGCTCGGGGCAACGTCCATCACCACTACGACATCGGCAACGATTTCTACCGCCTGTGGCTCGACGAACGCATGGTCTACACGTGCGCCTATTTCCCCACGCCCGATGCCACGCTCGAGCAGGCGCAACTGGCCAAGCTCGACCACGTCTGCCGCAAGCTGCGCCTGCGGCCGGGCGAGGAGGTGATCGAGGCAGGCTGCGGCTGGGGCGCGCTGGCGCTGCACATGGCGCAGAAGTACGGCGTGCGGGTGCGTGCCTTCAACGTCTCGCGCACGCAGATCGCTTACGCGCGCGAGCAGGCGCACCGCTTCGGACTCTCCGGCCGCGTCCAGTTCATCGAGGATGATTACCGCAGCGCCACCGGAACCTGCGACGCCTTCGTCTCGGTGGGAATGCTCGAGCACGTCGGGCTGCGCCAGTACCGCGAGCTCGGCTCGGTCATCCGGCGCCTGCTGTCCGCGAACGGGCGCGGCTTCATCCACTCCATCGGCCGCTACCGTCCGATGCCGACCAATGCCTGGATCCGCCGCCGCATCTTTCCGGACGGCTACACCCCGGCGCCGAGCGAGATGAGCGCGATCTTCGAGCCCAACGGCCTGGCGATCCTCGACATGGAAAACCTGCGCCGGCACTACGCGCTGACGCTCGAGCACTGGACGGCTCGCTACGAGCAGGCCGTGCCGGTCGTGCGGCGGATGTTCGACGAGAAGTTCGTCCGCACCTGGCGCCTGTATCTTGCCGGCAGCACCGCCGCCTTTCGCACCGGCTCGATGCACCTGTACCAGATCCTGTTCGATCGCTCGGGCAGCGACTCGACGCCGTGGACGCGCGACGACATCTACGCGCCAGGCTGACGCCGGCGGCGCAGGAGAAGCCGTACTCACCACGAGCCCATGGAGATGCGCGAATGAGCCTGGCTGCAACCGCCTCCTGCGACGTGCTCATCGTCGGCGGCGGACCCGCCGGCTCCACCTGCGCGCGCGAGCTGGCGCGGTCCGGCTTCGACGTCGTCATCGCCGACAAGGCGGCCTTTCCGCGCGACAAGACCTGCGCGGGCTGGGTCACGCCTGCCGTCGTTGACGAGCTGGGAATCGACCTGGAGGAATACGGCAGCGGAAGAACGCTTCAGCCGCTCCACGGATTCCTCGTGGCCAGGATGGGCGATGCGGCGCACGTCCACCGCTACGACACGCCGGTCAGCTACGGCATCCGGCGCTGCGAGTTCGATCACTATCTGCTCACCCGCAGCGGCGCGCGCGTTCTTGCCGGCTGCCGCATCGATCGCATCGAGCGCGGCGCGGATGGCTGGTGGCGCGCAGGCGGCGTTCGCGCGCGCGTGCTCGTGGGCGCCGGCGGCCACTTCTGCCCGGTGGCGCGCCAGATCGCCGGCGCCGGCGATGCGGCCGTGGTCGCGGCGCAGGAGGTCGAATACGCGCTGGACGCCGAGGAGACACGCCTGTGTCCGATCGATGCCCGGGTTCCCGAGCTGTACTTCACGCGCGACCTGACCGGCTATGGTTGGGTCTTCCGCAAGCGCGACTTCCTCAACGTCGGCCTGGGCGTGCGCGCCGGCAGCGAGGGCCCCGCGCTCTCGGCTCGCATCGGCGAGTTCCTGTCGTTTCTGGTTCGCAGCGGCCGCCTCCTGCGCGAGCCTGCCGCGCGGATGAAGGGCCACGCCTACGTGCTTCGGCCCGATGGCGGGCGCCGCGTGTTCGGCAACGGCTACGTGCTCGTCGGCGATGCGGCGGCGCTGGCCTACGACCGTAGCGGCGAAGGAATCCGTCCGGCGGTCGAATCCGGCATCGTGGCCGCCAGCGTCGTTGCCGGTGCGCTCCGACGCGGACGCGCCGACGCGAGCGACCTCGCACCGTATGCCGAAGCGCTGGACAGGCGCTTCGGCGCTCGCCGCCGATCGATGATGGACTCGCAGCGGCTGCTTCCGCGCGGTCTGCAGCGCTCGCTCGCCGCCGCTCTCGTCGGCACGCGCTGGTTCTCCCGCCGCGTGCTCCTGGAGCGCTGGTTCCTGCACATGCACGAGCCCGCGCTGTCGGCGTCAACGTAGAGGATCTCTGCTACAGCCGGCGCCCGCCTGCCTGCCACGCCGATCGCAGCATGGCGATGGCGGTGTAGACGACCACGCCGACCACCAGCCACTGCACCGCCTGCAGCGGCAGCGACTTGACGATCAGCCCCGCGACCAGCACTCCCGGCACGCCGCCGAGGGTCAGTCCGAGTGCAGCGCGCAGATCGTAACGGCCTTCGCGCACGAAGCTCAGCGACGCCGCCGGCATCAGGAAAGCGCACGAGCCCATCATGATCGGAAACGCGGTGCGCGCATTCATCCCGAGCAGCGTGACCAGGATCATGCACGGTGCGTACAGCCCGATGCCGAGCGTCATGAGGGCGCCGAGCATGAAGTTGCCCGCCATGCCCGCGACGAGCGCCGCGCCGCGCAGCCCCAGCGCATCGCCTCCGGCGGGCGCTGCTCCGGTCTGCCGTACGACGATGATCGCCGCCGCCACCAGCAGCAGCACGCCCATGCCGATCTGAATGCGCCGGCGCGGCCAGCGCGCAACCATTCCCGCGCCCAGCCAGGCGCCGAGGACCGAAGCCCCGATCATCGAGATCAGCGTCAGCGCGTCGACCTCGACGACCGCGATGAAGAGGAACGCTTCGGCAAAGGTAGGCACGGCATGGCCGATGTTGAGCGTGCCCGGGATCCTGGCGTCGTCGACCAGACGGGCGAGCTTGTACATCGAGGTCGTGACCGCGAAGGAGCCGATGCCGAGCGTGTCCAGGAAGTCGGTGACGAATCCGATGCCGAGGTGGACCGGCCGCGGCCTCGCCGCCTTCCATGCGACGTCCCGCCGGCGCTCGACCACGAGCCACGCCGCGCAGAACGCAACGGCCAGCGCCGCCAGCGCCACGAACAGAACCACCGTCGCGCTCACCGCTCCCATCTAGCGGATGGGCCGCCGCAGCGCTCGCGCCTCGCCGCCTGCACGCCCCCCGCAGGGCACAAAGCGCGCAGGACCTCGTGCGCCTCGACCGACTGCCATTGCTGTCAGTACCCAGGCAGTGCAGACCTGATCATGATCCGCGGCGTGCCACGCGCCGCGCGCTGGGAGAGCACATGAAAAACCTGGCTCCTTGGCTCGCCGTTGCGGCGCTGGCAGCGCCGTCGTTCGTCCATGCCGACATCACCAGCGTCCTTGGCGGCTCGGTACCCTGCACGGTCCAGACTGGCGGCAATGCCGGCGAGCGCCACTGCTCGGGCATCTTCACGACGTTCGACGGCGCTCCCATCGACGTCAACGTCGGTTTTCCGCCCGCGCCCGCCGCGGGCGTCGACGGCGACTATCCGGTCGTCGGCATCTTCCATGGCTGGGGCGGCGCCAAGATTTCGCTGACCAGCTCCTCGGCGCAGCAGTGGCTCGACAAGGGCTACGCGGTCTTCTCGATGAGCGACCGCGGCTGGGGCAGCTCGTGCGGCGGCCTGGATCCGAAGCGCCTGCAGCCGGGCGTGTGCGACAACGGCTACAACCACTTGATGGACACGCGCTACGAAGTGCGCGACGCGCAGGAAGCGTTCGAGGCGCTGGCCGATCAGGCCGCCACCGGAGCCGCGGCCGGCGAAGGCCTCATCCATCCGCAGAAGATCGCCGCCACCGGCGGCTCCTACGGCGGCGGCATCTCGATGGCGCTCGGTGCGCTGCGCAACCGCAAGATGATGGGCGCGCACGAAGGCTCGCCCAACCTCGACGGCTACCTGGTTCCGTGGGTCAGCGACGGCGGCAAGGCCATGTCGATGGCGGCGGTGCAGCCCGACATTCCCTGGACCGACATGCCCTACTCGCTGCAGCCCAACGGCCACACTCTCGACTACGTGGCCGACGCGCCCTACGACAGGCGCGGCCGCGGCGGCATCCTCAAGCAGTCCTTCGTCGCCGGCCTCTACGCGCTCGGGCAGGCCACCAGCAACTACGCGCCGCCGGGCACCGATCCGGACGCGAACCTGCCGACGTGGTTCGCCGTGGGAAATGCCGGCGAGCCCTACGACGACAATCCGGTCGCGCTCGACATCGTCGACGAGCTCTCGCGCCATCACTCGAGCTACTACATCGATGATTCGGTGCCGCCGGCGCCCATGCTGATCTCCAACGGCTTCACTGACGACATCTTCCCCGTCGACGAGGCGCTGCGCTTCTACAACCGCACGCGCACGCGCCATCCCGGATCGCCGATCGCATTGTTCTTCAGCGACCACGGCCATCAGCGCGCGCAGAACAAGGCGCCCGAAGCCGCCTACCGCAACGCGCTCCAGCATGCGTGGTTCGACTACTACGTGCGCGGCATCGGCGCCGAGCCGTATCAGGGCGTGCACACGTTCACGCAGGTCTGCGGCGGCCCCTCGGCCGGTCCGTACCAGGCGGCGACGTGGGAGGAGCTGGCGGCGGGCGAGGTGCGCATCGAAAGCGCCGCGCAGCAGATCATCGCCACCGTCGTCGCGACCGATGCGCAAGTCGGTCGGGCCTTCGATCCCATCAGCGGCTCGGGCGCCTGTGCCACCGCCAGCGCAGCGGATCAGGCAGGCGCGGCGACGTATCGCAGCGCTCCCATGCCGGCCGGCGGCGTCACGCTGATGGGATCGCCGACCATCATCGCCGACATCCTGTCGCCGGGCCCCACGTCGCAGATCGCCGCGCGCCTTCTCGACGTCGATCCGGCAACCGGCCAGCAGACGCTGGTGGCACGCGGGCTCTACCGGCCCGAGGTCGGCACGACTGCGTCGTGCCAGGTCTTCCAGCTGCATCCCAACGGCTACGCGTTCAAGGAAGGGCACATCATCAAGCTCGAGCTGCTGCCGGCCGACCAGCCCTACGGCCGCAACTCCAACGGCCAGGCGCCGATCGCCATCACGAACCTGCGCCTGCAGCTGCCCGTGGTCGACTCGCCCGACGGAACGCTGGTGCACGCGCGCTCGCCCAAGGTCCTGCCGCCCGGCTACGAGCTGGCCGCCGACGTCACGGTCGGAGTCGATGATACGTGCGTGGGCGCCGTGACCACCACGACCGAAGCGCCGGCGACGACCACGACGGTGACGACTTCGACCGAGGAGCCGACCACCACGACCACCGTCACGACGACGACCACGACGCTCCCCGACTTCGGCCTCTCGCTGAGCAGCGTCAAGGCGCAGGCCGAGAAGAGCGAAGGCGCGGGCAACGGCCGCGCCGACGTCAAGGGCGCGATGAGCGTGCCGCCCAACTTCAGCGCGCCGCCGCCGTTCACGGTGCGCGTCGAGGACGCGCTGGCGCTCGACGTCTCGCACACGTTCGAGAGCTGCACGACGAAGGCGAGCGGCAAGATCACGTGCCGCGACGAAGACGGCGAAGAAGACAACCGCGCCAGCTTCAAGCCCAAGGGCGACGGCGCAATGGCGTTCAAGATCTCGCTGCGCGGACAGTCGATCTCCGGGCCCTTTGCCGGGCCGGCGATGGTGACGCTGGTGCATGACAGCGCGGTCGTGCGAAGCGGCACCGCCGGCGACTGCCAGTCCGACGATACGCGCCTGATCTGCAAGCAGTAGCGCGCGAGGGAGGATGGGCCGGCGCGGCTCAGGCGCCGGTCTCGGTCTTTCCGACGCTGGCCACCGCGCGCACTTCGTCGTCGGGCGTGCGCATCCGCAGCACGACGGCGGCGACGGCCGCAGCGGCAAGGAGCAGCCCCTGCGCGAGCAGGCCCTCGAGCGTCGGATGCACGCCGAGCGATTCGATGCGCACGAACGGCACCGGCGTCAGGCCGATATAGCCCGCTTCCTGCAGCGCGGCGATGCCCTTGCCCGCCAGCATCACCGAAAGCGCGTAGAGCAGCACCGAGCTGACCGTGAAGAACCGGCCCATCGGCAGCTTCAGGCCAAACCGCAGGCCGCCGACGCACAGCACGAGCAGAGCGGCCATTCCTGCGCCGGTGCCGGCGAAGATGGCGCTGCCCGCGCCCTCTCCGGCCTGGCTCCACAACGCCTGGTAGAAGAGGATCGTCTCGAACACCTCGCGATAGACGGCGACGAAGGAGATGAACGCCAGCGTCCACAGGTTGCCGCGCGAGAGCGCGGTGTGGATGCGCTGTCGCAGGTAGGCCTGCCAGCGATCCGCCGCCGACTTCGCGATCAGCCAATAGCTCACATAGAACAGGATGGCCGAAGCCGTCAGCGCCGCCACGCCTTCGATGATCTCGCGCTCGGCGCCGCTGAGCTCGATGAGCGAGCGCGCCGCCAGCCAGGTCGCCACGCCGGCCGCCAGCGCTGCGATCCATCCGGCGTGCACGTAGCGCAGGGCCTCGCGCCGCCCCGCACGAATCAGCAGCGAGCACAGCGCCAGCACCAGCAGAACGGCCTCGAAGCCTTCGCGCGCCACGATCGCGAACGCGCCGGCAAAGGCCGCGCCGGCGCCGAGATCGGTGCTGAGCGCCTCTTCGGTCTCGGCCAGCGCCTGCGTGATGGCGTCGTAGGCGGCCTGCCGGTCCTGCGGCGTGCCCTTGGTCAGCGCCTGCGAATAATCGAGGAAGTTCTGCTCCACGCGCAGGCGCAGCGTCTCGTCGACGGCTGTCAGCGCCGGCTCCACCGGCTCGAAGCCGTCCAGATACGCCGACACCGCCAGCTCCTGCGCCAGCGCGGCGTTGCCGTTGCCGAGCGCCTCCCACGACTCGTTCATGCGCCGGCGCGCCAGCTCCAGGCTGTGCGAGCGCGCGCGCAGGGCCTCGGGGTGAGTCCGCGCATAGGCGACGATGGCCGTGCCGTCCTCGGTGCCGCCCGACAGGTCGTTGGCCGAGCGCTCGATGAGCGCACCGAGCCCGCGCACCCGCTCGACGAGCAGCGATGGATCCTTGGTGACCAGGGCCATGCCGCGCTCGACTTCCTCGGGCGTGAACGCCAGCGATGCCACGTACAGCGTCAGGTCGTAGCGCTGCGCGTCGTCGTAGGCTTCGGCGTGCGAGGCCATGGCGGTGTCGGGGATTCCGTAGGTGATCGTGCTGAAGATCGTCGCCGGGCGCAGCGTGAGCATGCGCTCGCGGTCGGTGAGATCGGCCGGCTTCGGCTCCAGGTGGGAGGCGAAGAGACCGTCGCCGCGGCCGCTGGCGCCGTGACACGGCGTGCATGCCTGGGCGAAGAGGCGCGCACCGTTCTCGAGCGAAGGCAGCCGCGGCGGAAGCGCCGAGACGGCAAAGCGCTGTCGTACCGACGCACTCAGCGCCGATGCCAGCTCGGCCACGCGCTCGGGCGGCGCCTTGTCGTCGATGGCCTTGCTCAGTTCCTCGGCCGCCTGCTGCAGCGGATCGGCGGCCGGGATGCCGAGCTCACGCAGACGCGGAGCGAGCTGGCCGCCGAACGTCTGCATCTCGCCGTACTCGAGATCGCTGATGATCCTGCCGTCCTGGATGGCGCCCGAATAGTCGATGCCGATGTAGTCGATCATCAGCACGGTGCGCCGCGCGGTGTCGGCCTGCTCGGCGGCGGCGGCGGCGGCGACCGCCGCTGCCTCGGCGTTGCCGGCGCGGTTCGCTGATGCTGCCGGAATGGCCGCGAGCGCGGCGCCGCAGGTTGCCAGCGAGGCGAGCACGGCCAGCGAACATCCGACGAAATTGAATCTGAAATTCATCTAGCTCGGAACTATGCCCTCGCAGTGGGAGTGTCAACGAAACCAGGGGGCTAACCGGCCGCCCTCGCCTCGCCGCCGATCCTCGGCTAGCACGCCCTCATGCGTTACCGCTGCATGCGCGTCTCGATCGAAGACAACGTCGCCACCGTCACGCTCGACCGGCCCGACGCGGCCAATGCCATCAACCTCGATCTGGCCCGCGAGCTCGCCGAGGTCGCCATTGCCTGCGACCACGATGCCAGCGTGCGCGCGGTTCTGCTGACCGGCGCAGGTCCCATGTTCTGCGCAGGCGGCGACGTGAAGGCGTTCGCCAGCGCGGCCGACATGCCCGCGCTGCTCAAGGAGATGACCACGTATCTGCACGCGGGCATTTCGCGGCTGGCACGGATGAACGCGCCGGTGGTCGTCGCGGTCAACGGCACGGCAGCCGGAGGTGGCATGAGCCTGGCGTGCGCGGGCGACTTCGTGCTGGCGGCGGACAGCGCAAAGTTCACGATGGCCTACACGCGCATCGGTCTGGCGCCCGACGGCAGCTCCTCCTATTTCCTTCCGCGCCGCGTCGGCATCGCGCGCGCTCGCGAGCTGATGATCCTGAGCCCGGTGCTCACCGCGGCGCAGGCGCTGGAGTGGGGCCTGATCGATCGCGTCGTGCCCGCCGCCGAGCTGCAGAACGAGGCACGCAAGCTCGCGCTCGATCTCGCCCAGGGCCCGACGCGCGCCTACGGCGAGGTGAAGCGCCTGCTGCTCGCGACTTTCGACAACGGGCTGGAGACGCAGATGGAGCTCGAATCGCGAGCGATCGCGGCCATGGGAGGCACGGCCGACGGCGCCGAAGGCGTGCGCGCGTTCGTCGAGAAGCGGCCACCTCGCTTCAGCGGAAGCTGAAGCTCAGAAGCGCAGGCAGGAATGGATCGACGCGGGGCCGTCGGTGCGGCCGGCCAGCGTCAGGATCGCCTCTTCGGTTTTCTCCAGCGGGAAGTCGTGCGTGTGCATCCTGGCCAGCGGCACGCGGCCGGATTCGATGAGCCGGATCGCGCTGCGATACGCGTCGCTGGTCACGCCGAGCACGCCGCGGATGCTGATCTCCTTGACCACGATCAGATCGCTGACGAAGTCGGGCACGCTCCTGAAGCCCTTCACGCCGGCCAGCACGACGCGGCCGCCGGGCGCGACGTAATGCAGCGACTCCGCCACCGGCTCGCACGCATTGGCCGAGACTTCGACGACGACGTCCGCTCCACGCCCGTCGGTCAGCTCCTTGACGCGCACGCGAACGTCTTCGGTTTCCACGTCGATGGTCGCGTCGGCGCCGAACTCGCGCGCAAGAGCGAGCTTGGGAGCGTCGCGCGTCAGCCCGGTGACGATGATCCTGTCGGCACCGGCGGCGCGGCAGGCGATGACGCTGGCCAGGCCGCGCTGCCCCGGCCCCAGGATCAGCACGGTGTCGCCGGGGCCGACGCCGCCTGCCTCGACCGCCCAGCGAAAGCCCGCGCCCAGCGGATTGAACATCACCGCCGTCTCCACGGGCACGCTTGTATCGATCTTGTGGAGGATCGAGTTGGGATCCAGGTACATGTAGTCGGCGTAGCCGCCCCACAGGCCCGGCGCATGCGAAAGCGGGACATACGCGTATCCGAACATCGTCCCGCGTCCGCGGCAGAGCTGGTAGTTGCCGCTGCGGCAGTCGCGGCAGTGCGCGCACGGTATCAGCGTCTCCACCGCCACCCGGTCGCCCACGTCCACTCCCCAGCGCCGCGCGGCGCGGTCGCCGATGCGCTCGATGACGCCGAGCGGCTCGTGCCCGGGAATGAGCGGGAAGCGCACCGGCAGCAGCCCGTCGTACTGCTCGACGTCGCTGCCGCAGATGCCGCATGCCTCCAGGCGAAGGATGGCCGAGTCGGCGTCGATGTCGGGCACGGGCAGGTCGCGCATCTCGAGCTGTCGCGGTCCGGTCTGAACGATGGCGCGTGTCTTGTGGATCATGGATAACCCCGGCAATGGGAAGGCCGCGTGCGGCTATCGCGCCGAGCGCGTCTCGGCGAGGCCCATGCGATGCCGAGTCTAGGCCGCGTGTCGTGAACTCGAAAGGAGCAGTGCCATGAGCCTTCGCCTACGCCAGGTAGCCCTGGTTGCCAGGGATCTCGAGCCGACGCTCGAGACGCTGCAGGCCGTGCTGGGGATCGAGGTTTCCTTCCGCGATCCCGGCGTTGCCGTATTTTCGCTGGTCAACGGCGTGATGCCGATCGGCGATACGTTCCTGGAGGTCGTCTCGCCCACGCACGAATCGGCCTCGGCGGCGCGCTACCTGCAGCGGCGCGGCGGCGATGGCGGCTACATGGTCATCTTCCAGTGCGAGGACGTCGCCGCCGAGCGCGAGCGTCTCGGTGCCCTCGGCGTTCGCGTCGTCTGGGAGGCCGCGCTCGAAGACGCGCAGACCGTGCACCTGGACCCGCGCGCGGTAGGCGGCGCGATCGTCTCGATCGATGCGATGCAGCCGTACGATTCGTGGCGCTGGGCGGGCCCGGGCTGGCAAGACAGCGTCCGCACCGAGCGCGTGCGCGCGATTCGGGGCGTGACCATCCAGGCTCTCGAGCCGCAGGCGGTGGCCGAACGCTGGAGCGAGGTGCTCGGGTACGAGCTCGACTTCGCGCGCCGGCGCATGACGCTGTCCGACGGCAGCTTCGTCGAGTTCGTTCGCGCCGAAGACGGGCGCGGCGACGGCGTGTCGGCGGTGCACGTGGCCGTCAACGACCGGCAGGCGATCGTGGAGGAAGCGGCGCGCCGCAACCTCCCGGCCGGCGCCGATGCCGTCGAGATCTGCGGAACGCGCTTCGTGCTCGCCTGAGCGCTAGAGGGTCCTGCCCTTCTCCTGCAGCTTCTTGCGAATCACCGTCGGCAGGATCCCGCCGTTGCGGTAGTACTCGATCTCGATCTTCGTATCGATGCGGCATCGCACGCTGAACTGCTGCTCGTGTCCGTTGCGGCGCGCGCGCACCTTGACCGGGCCACGCGGCACGATGGGATCGGGCAGCTCGATGTCGATGACTTCGGTGCCGTCCAGGCCCAGCGAGTCCGCCGACTGCCCAGCCTCGAACTGCAGCGGCAGCACGCCCATGAACACGAGGTTGCTGCGGTGGATGCGCTCGAAGGACTGCGCGATCACCGCGCGCACGCCGAGAAGGAACGGCCCCTTGGCCGCCCAGTCCCGGCTCGATCCCATGCCGTAGTCCTTGCCGGCCAGCACGACCAGCGGCGTGCCCTGCTGCTTGTAGCTCATGGCCGCGTCGTAGATGAACGTGATCGGCGCGGTCCACGGCTCCTCGTCGGCGCCGATCCTGGTGAAGTCGCGCGTCCAGCCGCCCTCGCGGTATTTGGCCACCGTGATGGCGGCGCCCGGGTTCTCGATCGCCAGCCGGTTTCGCACGCGCACGTTCGCGAACGTGCCGCGCGTCATGACGCGATCATTCCCCCGCCGGCTTCCATACGAGTTGAAGTCCGACTTCTTGACGCCGAGCGAGAGCAGATACTGTCCCGCGGCGCTGTTCTCGGCGATGTTGCCGGCGGGCGAGATGTGATCGGTGGTGACGGAGTCGCCGAAGTAGCACAGCACGCGCGCGCCATGCACCGGCTGCACGCCAGGCGTTTCCACCGTCATGCTCTCGAAGAACGGCGGGTTCTGGATGTAGGTGGACTTCTCGTCCCACGGATACAGCTCGCTGCGGCTGACGGGCACGGCCTGCCAGGTCTCGTCGCCGCTGAAGACGTCGGCGTAGCGGGACTTGAACTGCTCGGGCGTGACGTTGGCGTCGCGCGCGGAGGCGACCTCTTCCTGGGTCGGCCAGATGTCGCGCAGGTAGACGTCCTGCCCATCGATGCCGCGGCCGATGGGCTCGGAGGCAAAGTCGACGTCGACGGTGCCGGTCAGCGCGTAGGTGACCACCAGCGGCGGGCTGGCCAGATAGTTGGCGCGCACGGACGGATGCACGCGCCCTTCGAAGTTGCGATTGCCCGACAGGACGCTGGCCGCCACCAGGTTGCCGCGCCGGATCGCCTCGTCGATCTCGGGCGGTAGCGGTCCGGAATTGCCGATGCACGTCGTGCACCCGTAGCCGACGGTGTGGAAGCCGAGCGCTTCCAGGTCGTCGGTCACGCCGGCGCGGTCGAGATATTCGGTCACCACCTTGGAGCCGGGCGCCAGGCTGGTCTTGACCCACGGCTTGCGCTTCAGGCCCTTCTCGTTGGCCTTCTTCGCCACCAGGCCGGCCGCGAGCATGACGTCGGGGTTGCTCGTGTTGGTGCAGCTGGTGATGGCGGCGATGACCACGCTGCCATCCGCCAATGTCACTTCGGTCTGTCCGTCGGGTGGATGCGCGGCCTCCGAGAGCTGGACGCGCACGCCCTCGACGCTCTCGCTGCCTTGCGCGGCCTCTTCGGGATTGACCTGCGCGCCGCTGGTCTGGCCGCCTTCGCCGACGAACGTGTTGAGGTTGACGCTCTCGCCGGCGGCCTTCTTCGCGAACGTGTCGACCAGATCCTTGCGCCACTGCGCCTTCATCGCCGAGAGCAGGATGCGGTCCTGCGGTCGCTTGGGGCCCGCCAGCGAAGGCTGCACCGTGGACAGGTCGAGCTCGACGACGGAGGGGAAGCGCGGCTCGGGCATCTGCGGCGTCCAGAACAGCGAGTTCTCCTTGCAGTACGCCTCGGCCAGCGCCACGGTCTGCTCGTCGCGTCCGGTGAAGCGCAGGTAGTCGAGCGTGCGCTGGTCGATCGGAAAGAAACCCATCGTCGCGCCGTATTCGGGCGCCATGTTGGCGATGGTGGCGCGGTCGGGAATCGACAGCCCCGCCACGCCCGGCCCGCAGAACTCCACGAACTTCTCGACGACGCCGAGCGCGCGCAGCATCTCGGTCACCGTCAGCACCAGATCGGTGGCGGTGGTTCCCTCCGACAGCTTGCCGGTCAGGCGGAAGCCGACCACTTCGGGCGTCAGCATGTAAACGGGCTGGCCGAGCATGACCGCCTCGGCCTCGATGCCGCCCACGCCCCAGCCCACCACGCCGAGACCGTTGATCATCGTGGTGTGCGAGTCGGTCCCGACCAGCGAATCCGGGTACGCGATCGACGGCTCTTCGGCCTTGACGGGCGCCGGATCGACGGCGGTCGCCGTCTTGGGAGGAAGGCGGCCGGCGCTCAGCAGAACGCACTTGGCCAGGTACTCCAGGTTGACCTGATGCACGATGCCGGTGGCGGGCGGCACCACGCGGAAGTTGGACAGCGACTGCTGGCCCCACTTCAGGAAGCGGTAGCGCTCGCTGTTGCGCTCGAACTCGAGCTTGGCGTTGTAGAGGAACGCCTGCCTGGTGCCGAACTCGTCGACCTGGACGCTGTGGTCGATGACCAGGTCGCAGGGCACCGGCGGATTGATCTCGCTCGGATCGCCGCCCAGGCGCTTCATCGCATCCCGCATCGCGGCGAGGTCGACGACGCACGGCACGCCGGTGAAGTCCTGCAGCACCACGCGCCCCGGCATGAACGGGAGCTCGCGGGCGCGCAGGTTCTCGATGTCGTAGCCGGCAAGGGCGCGGACGTCGTCCTCGGTGATGACGAAGCCGTCGAGGTTGCGCAGCAGCGACTCCAGCAGGACGCGGATCGAGAACGGCAGCGTGGAAACGCCGCGTCCGATCCCGCGTTCGTCGAGTGCCGTCAGTCGATAATAGGTGTGTTCCCTGCCGCCGACGCTCAGGGTTGCACACGCGCCAAAAGGATCAGGACCGTGGTGGCTCAGTGGAGGCTCCTTTCGTGCTGGTCCATATTCCAGCCGCCAGATACATCGCGGCAATGACGACGTGAATCAAATGATCGTGCAGCCCGAGCTCGAGATTGCCGGGCAGCACGCGCAGCAGGAGCGAGTCGCCGCCGTGATGGATGTCGGCGAAGGAATGCTCGCCGGCGCCGCCGAGCGCAAAACCGGCAAGGGCGAGGCCGCCATAGACGACCGCGAACACGAAACAGAACAGCCTGGCGCCCGAGATCGTTCCGTACAGGCCGAAATAGAGCGAGGTGGCGCCCGAGACCAGGTGGATGAGGTTGTGCGTCATGCTGAGGTGTGCGCCCAGGAACCCGGGCTGCACGAACCCCAGCACCGTGATGAGCAGGAACACGACGCCGCCAATGATGGCGATCATGTGCGCGAGCGTGCGGGTGTTGACGCCGGCGTCTGCGGAAACGGGATCGATGGTCTGGATGGGTTGAGTTTCGTGTCGCATGTCATGTACCTGCCTTTGCCGCGAGCCTTGGCTCAGCCGGCCGTTGTCTCGCCACCGAGCAGCGTGAGGACCTCTCCGGTGATGTAGCTGGAGTCGACGGCGGAGCTCAGGAAGACGAACGCCGGCGCGATCTCCTCGGGCTGCGCCGGCCGTTTCATCGGCACGTCCTGGCCGAAATGCGCAACCTGCTTGGCGTCCTTGTCGGACGGATTCAGCGGCGTCCAGACCGGCCCCGGCGCAACGCAATTTACGCGAATGCCCTTCTCGATGAGGTTCTGCGCCAGCGACTTCGTGAAGGCGTGGATCGCGCCTTTGGTCGAGGAGTAGTCGAGCAGCTTCTTGCTTCCTTCCAAACCGGTGATCGAGCCGCAATTGACGATGGCGCTGCCGCGGCGAAGATACGGGATCGCCGCGCGCGCCATGTAGAAGTAGCCGTAGATGTTGGTCTTGAACGTGCGGTCCCACTGCTCGTCGGTGATGTGCTCGAGCGTGGGCTGGTTCTGCTGGTAGGCGGCGTTGTTGACCAGGATGTCGAGCTTGCCCAGCTCCTGCACCGTGCGCTCGACGGCTTCCTTGCAGAACGCAGGATCGGAAACGTCGCCGGGAATCAGCACCGCGCGCCGCCCTTCGGCCTGCACGGCCTGACGCGTCTCCTCGGCGTCGACCTGCTCGGGCGAGCCCTGCCCGTCGCTGCCGCCCATGGCCTCGGCGGAGGCGTAGACGATCGCGACGTCGGCGCCTTCGCGCGCGAACAGCACGGCCACCGATCGCCCGATGCCCGAGTCGCCGCCGGTGATCAGGGCGACCTTGTCCTGCAGCTTCCCCGAGCCTCGGTAGTGCGGCGCGTGATAACGCGGCCGCGGCTCGAGCCGCGCCTCGACGCCCGGCTTGTCCTGGTGCTGCTCGGGAAACGGCGGCATCGGCTCCTTCTGCGGAGCCGGATCGCGTACCTGTCCTGCGTCGGATGGAGACTCTCCAGCACGCATGCCGCGATGCTCATCGCGCCGCGCCGACTGGTTCTGAGGTGTGGCCATCGTCATCTCCTCCTGAGGCATGCGGACGGGACGAGAAGCGCCCTCGCCCGTCGATGCGGTCAGAGGTTCGACGGCATCATGCTGAAAATATTGTCGACAGCGTCACCGTTCGGGCACCGGCCGCGTAGGAGGGACGAACGTGAGTCCCTCTTCCTCGACCTCCAGGATGTCCTCGGAGATGTCGCTTTCGAAGTCTTCCTTGTCGATGGTGCCGTCCGGGATCTGGTGCGGCCGGCGTCGGCGCGACGTCGTCGGGCCCGGCTCGCCGGCGAACTCGGTAATGAGGAGCCGATCGATCACCTCGTAGCCCACCTCGTCTTCGACGATGCGTCTGGCGATCTGCGGCATCGATTCGTTGGGCACCTCGCCCGCCAGGATGACGACCCCGTCGCGGCAGAGGATGCGCACGTCGTCGAGCTCGTCACCGACCTCGTTGCGGAATGCCTCGCGAATCGTCTGCGCGACCTCGACATCGTCGAGCGCCGCCAGCTCCGGCGGCAGCGGAGCGCCCGCGACGTGATCGTCGGTTTCGGCGGCGACTTCGGGAACGTCCTGCGGATGATCCTGCGAGCGGTCCTGCGGGTGCCCCTGCGGCGGCTGCTGGCTTCGAACCTCGTTGGCTGCCGCGCAGTCGGCGCAATACGGCGTCGACGGCTGCGCGCGAAGTCGCTCGACGGCGATCGGCTGTCGGCAGTCCAGACACATCCCGTAGGTGCCGCGGCTCATGCGCTCGAGCGCACCGTCGACCTGACGCAGCTGCGAGTACTGCTGCTCGCTCAGGCGCGTGCGGACGTCGGCCGCATGTTCCTCCTGCGCCAGCTCCTCCCATTCGATCTCGCGCTCGGCCTCGATCGAATTCAGCTCCAGCTCGCCGCTGCCGTGCTCGACGAACAGGTCGTGCCGCGCCTGCAGAAGCTCTTCCTCCAGCTCTTCGAGGGTGATGCGGTCGAGCTCGGGATGCTCAGAAGTCATGGCTCCTACTCCACCGGCCTTTGCTGCGCCGTGCGCGCCTGGGCCGTGCTTGCCGCTATCGTTGCGGCGGCAAGGCCGCCGTGATGCGGGCGCGAGACGGCCGCGATGGCCTCGACGACTTCCTCGGGCCGCAGCTCGCCCGCTTGATGTCCACCGCCGAGCTGGCGCTCCGCGGCGCGCGTGATGTCGGCCAGCGAGATGATGCCCTGCAGGTGCCCGTTGTCGTCGACCACCGGCAGCCGCCGCACCTGACAGGCGCGGATGGCCCGCTCGGCCTCGCTGACGGTGTCGTCGGGGCCGCAGCACTGCACCTCGCGCGTCATGGTGTCGGAGATGATGAGGTCGCTGGGCTTGGAATCGCGCGACCAGCACGCGATGCAGATGTCGCGATCGGTGATGGCGCCGACGACGCGGCCGCTGCGGTCCACCACGGGCACGATGCCGCAATCGCAGTCCCACATGATGCGCACCGCCGCGCTCAGCGGCTCCTCGGGCAGACAAGCTCGGACGTCGGTCGTCATGATGTCGCGAACTTTCATCGTGGACGCACCTCCATTGTGGCTGTGGCGTTGGCCGTCGGTCAGCAATCGCCTGACCAGGAAGGCAGGGAAGACCGTGACGGTCGCGAGATTTCGCACAATGCCGATCAGATCGTCGTTCATGCAGCCTGTACCATGGAGGCTACAACGCCGAGACGCGTCAGCAACACGAACGACCGCTCTGGCGGGGCCTTTCTCCCGACCTTTTTGTTGCTGCATCCGAGCAATGGCGGAGGTGCGCACATGCCCGCCAGCCGTTGGGACGCACGCGCCCGCACCATCGGGTGAACCTGCCGCGACAGGATGAGGCGTTGCGCCGCTTCAGGGCGCTCCGCTCATGTACTGCCGCGCGACCAGCCCCGCAACGTTGCGAACGAGCCAGCGCGGGTACAGGCGCCCCAGCTGCACGAGCAGCTCGTAGGTCCATCCGCTGACGCGAATCACTTCGCCCTTCATGCAGGCGTCGAAGGCTTCGCGCGCAACCGCCGCGGGATCGAGCAGCAGAAAAGATGGAACGAGGTTGGGGGTCCCGAGCGAATGCGCCGCGTTCCTGACGAGGTCGGTGTCGACGAAGCCCGGACAGTTGGCGGTCACGGTCACGCCGGAGCCGGCGAGCTCCTGCGAAAGGCCTTCGGTGAGCGAGAGGACGAAGGCCTTGGTCGCACCGTATGCGCTGAGCATCGGCGTGGGCTGGAATGCCGCTATCGAGGCGATGTTGAGGATGCGGCCGGCGCCGCGCGCGACCATGTCCGGAAGGAATGCCCGGATCAGCTCCGTCAGCGCGACCACGTTCAGCTGCACCATCATGGAGAGGTCCGCGCGGTCGGCCTCGACGAACGGCCGCGGCACGGCTATGCCGGCATTGTTGACGAGGACGTCGACCGGATGCTCGAGCGCCGCCGCCTGCTCGTGGACGAATGCGGCTGCCCCGGGTGATGCGAGGTCCGCGCAGAGGATGTCGACCCTGCGCCCGAACCGCGACCGCACCTCATCGGCAACCGACTCGAGCCGGGCTCGCGTTCGCGCGACCACGATGAGGTCGTATCCATTCTCGCCGAACACGAGCGCGAGCTCGCGTCCGATCCCGGCGGATGCTCCTGTGATCAATGCAGTGCTCATGTTCGACACCCAGACGCGGGCCTACGCCGTTCCGCGCAATCGACGAGGGACGAGCGACTGCCCCGCATGATGGTGGAGGTACGTGATTTTATACACAGTGGCGCGCGCAAAACGCTTGTTCCGATGCTATTAGACATGTCCATGAGCAAGGGGGACCGGGGGATTCTGGCGGCTCTGTTCGCCATCACGCTTCTTACCAGCTGTTCGTCGGGCCACTCCGCTCGGCGGTCGGATCCGATCTGCGATGCCTCTCCCATGTGCACCGCGGCGACCGCGGCAGCCGAGGCATCGGCGGCCGACGTCGCGGCGAACGATGCCTACGAGGCGCCTCGCGTGGTGACGCAGTCCGACAAGACGCGCGCCAAGTTCGCCCTGCGCATCGCGGGCGTCGAATCGCCCTACCGCATCATGTCGGCCTTCGTTCTGCCCGGCCAGACCCTGGCCGTGGAGACGGCCGACGCCGACGCCAAATCCAGCTTCGCCGCCAACGCCAGCGCCGGCTCGCTGGCCCGCACCGGCCCTCATTCCTGGCACTGGACGGCGCCTTCGCGTCCGGGCTCGCACCGCATCCGCGTCACCGACAAGACGGCGGGGGAATCGGTCGAGGTGCGAGCTTTTGTGCTGCAGCCGTATGCGGGCGAGGACAGCATGGGCAGCTATCGGATCGGCCGCTACGAGCGCGAGCCGCTCAAGGGCAACCCGGCCTACCTCCCGCCGCGCGGCTTCGTGCAGGTGACGGCCGAGAACGTGGACGCCCAGGTGTCGCCGCACTTCAAGCTCGGCCAGTTCCTGTGCAAGCAGCAGGGCCCCTTTCCGAAGTACCTGGCCCTGCAGACGGCGCTGCTCGTCAAGCTCGAGCGCCTGCTCGAGGAGATGGAGCGCAAGGGCATCAAGGCGGACACGCTGCACGTGATGAGCGGCTACCGCACGCCTCACTACAACTCGACCATCGGCAACGAGACCAGCTACAGCCGCCACGCCTACGGCGATGCCGCCGACGTCTTCGTGGACAACGACGGCGACGGCAACATGGACGACATCAACCGCGACGGCCGCATCGACAACGCCGACGCGAAGATCCTCTACGAGCTGGTCGAGACGGTGCTCGAGCCGGGCTCTCCCTCGCACATGCATGGCGGCCTGGCCGTCTACAAGGCCAACGCCGCGCATGGGCCGTTCGTGCATGTCGATACCCGCGGCAGCAAGGCCCGCTGGTAGATCATCTCGGACACGCGCGGAACGGCCTGGCTGCTTCGTTGGGTGCCGGATCGCTCGCTCCGCCGTACAGGAAGTACGCCTGCGCTCGCTCTACCGGCACCCGCCTCGCATCCAGACCGTTGCGCGCGGTCCGTTGGGGCGTTGATCAGGGGTGGTGGATCGACGGGTGGCGTCGGCTGCCCTTCGGGGTCGCCGCCGTGGCGTCCCGGCTGATCCATCCGCATCTACTTTTCGCAACGGGTCCCTCCATCAGCGGCTCCGCTCCACATGACGATGTAGTAGACAGTCGCGAAGCGACCTGTGCCTTTCCTTTTCGCGCGGTCTGAAGCACCCCTGCGCGACGTCGCGTCGGACCGCGCGCAGCGGGGCACGGCGGAGGAGCGAGCGGAGGCGGGCTGGAGGCCCGCTGAGCATCGCGCCCCGACGTCCAACGCAGCGGATGCCTCCGCGCGTGTCCGCCACCTGAGACGAAAGGAGCTAGCTCTGATGAAGTACGGTCTGATGTTCGTCAACGCCGGGCCCTTCGCCCACCCCGACACCTTCGCCCACCTCGTCACCACGGCCGAGGCCGTCGGCATCGAGTCGCTGTGGACGGTCGAACATGTGCTCGTGCCGCGCGGTTACGAGTCGACGTATCCGTACTCGCCCGACGGCAGGATGCCGGCGCCCGAGGATGCGCCGATTCCCGACCCGTTCATTTCGCTGGCCTACGCGGCGGCGCTGACGAAGAAGATCAGGCTGGCAACGGGCGTGCTCATCCTGCCACAGCGGCATCCGGCGTACGTCGCCAAGGAGGCCGCTTCCATCGACGTGCTGTCGGGCGGGCGCATGATTCTCGGCATCGGCGTCGGCTGGCTGGAAGAAGAGTTCAACGCGCTCGGCATTCCGTTCGAGGACCGCGCCAGCCGCACGCGCGAATCGGTGGACGCGATGCGCAGCCTGTGGTCGCCCGGCGCTTCGAGCTTCAGCGGCAAGTACTTCTCGTGGAAGAACGTGGAGTCGAACCCGAAGCCGGTGCAGAAGGACGGCATCCCCATCGTCATCGGCGGGCATACCGATTTGGCCGCCAAGCGCGCGGCGCGCTACGGCAACGGCTTCTTCCCCGGCCGCGGCGGCGAGAAGGGACTGACGCATCTGCTCGGCGTCATGCGCAGCGAGTGCGAGCGCGTCGGCCGCGACGCCGACGCCATCGAAGTGACGGCGGCGATGCTCTCTCCCGATGCCGACTTCGTCAAACGACAGGAAGACCTCGGCGTGCAGCGTCTGATCCTTGCCCCGCCCGCCTTCGACAAGGAAGGGCTGACGCAGGGGCTGGAGGCTTTCGCGAACGCGTTCCTGCGCTGACCGCCGATCGCCGCCGTCGGTCTTCGCCGGAATTGGAACGCGACGCCGCGCAGGTGCTCCGCTCTCACCAGTCGAGCACATGGTGCTCGCGACGGGCGGGTCGCCGGAACCACGGCCGGCTCCGTTGCTTTGCAGCCCCGGGGCCGGATCGTTAAGGTCGCGCCGATGAGCGAACTCGTGCATTCGTCGGCTACCGCTCTCGCCTCCGCGATCGCGCGGCGCGAGGTATCCTCCACCGAGCTGCTCGACGCCTATCTGCAGCGCATCGAGCGGCTCAATCCGGCCTACAACATCGTCGTCACGCTCGACGCCGATGGCGCGCGCGCAAGGGCGAAGGCGGCCGACGAAGCGACTGCGCGCGGCGAGAGCTGGGGACCGCTGCACGGCCTTCCGCTCACGGTCAAGGATACGCTCGAGACCAGAGGGATCCGCACGACCGCCGGCTACCCACCGCTGTCCGACCACGTGCCCACCAGCAACGCCGACGTCGTCGAAAGCGTCGTGCAGGCGGGCGCCATCGTCTTCGGCAAGACCAATGCGCCGGTGCTGGCCGGCGACTGGCAGAGCTACAACCCCGTCTTCGGCGTCACGCGCAATCCGTGGAACCCCGAGCGCACGCCCGGCGGCTCCAGCGGCGGCAGCGCGGCCGCGGTCGTCGCGGGCTTCACCTCCTTCGAGATCGGCAGCGACATCGGAGGCTCCATTCGCGTGCCGTCGCACTGGTGCGGCGTGCTCGGGCACAAGCCCACCCACGACATCATCTCGCAGCGCGGGCACATTCCCGGCCCGCCGGGCGCGCTGGCCGGCGTCGACCTGGCGGTGATGGGACCGATCGCGCGCTCGGCCGACGACCTCTCGCTGCTGCTCGATGTCATGGCGCGTCCATCACCGCAGGACGCCAGGGCGTGGAAGCTCGAGCTGCCGGCGCCGCGACATCGCAGGCTCTCCGACTTCCGCATCGCGGCGTGGCTCGACGATGCCGACTACCCCGTCGATCCGGAGGTGAAGGCCGTGCTCGAGACGGCGGTGCAGCTGCTTCGTAAGGCGGGTGCGCAGATCGACGAGAAGGCGCGCCCGACAGTCCCGCTGCGCGAGATCGTCGACGTCTACCAGCAGCTCCTGTGGCCGATCCTGCTGGCCGGCTTCCCGCCCGAAGTGTTCGAAGAGATGTCGCGCCTGGCCACGACGTTCCCCGCCACCGCCGGCGATCCGGTGGCACTGATGGCGCGCTACGGCACGGCCCGGCATCGCGACTGGCTCGGCGCCAACGAAGTGCGCGAGCACATGCGCGTGGCCTTCGCGGATCTGTTCCTGCGCTATGACGCGCTGCTGATGCCGGTCAACCAGGTGCCGGCCATTCCCCACGATCACAGCGACCCGTTCATTGCGCGCACCATCCAGATCAACGGCCGCACGCATCCGTACACGGACCTGTTCGCCTGGATCGCACCGGCCACCGCCGCGCTGCTGCCGGCCACGGCGGTTCCCGCCGGCCGCACGACCAACGGCCTGCCGGTGGGGCTGCAGATCGTGGGCCCGTATCTGGAGGACAAGACCACGATCGAGCTCGCGCGCCACGTTGCCGACGTCTGCGGCGGCTTCACGCCGGCGCCGCTGTAGCCGACAGAACCCGTGCCGCCGTAGCTCGCAGAACTGGCGCCGCTGTTGCCGGCCGAAAAAGGAGAACGCTCGTGAGCGAGACGGTGCTGTTTCGCGGTGGCCGCATCCATTCGATGATCGACCGCGAGCCGGCGGCGCAGGCGCTGGTCGTGCACGACGGCCGCATCCTGGCCATCGGCAGCGACGAGGACATGCGGAGCGCGGCCGGGGCCGGGGCCGGCGTCGTCGATCTTGCCGGCGCCACGCTGCTGCCGGGCTTCATCGACACGCACCCGCACCTGTTCCACTTCAGCGTCCTCGAATACCCGCTTGTCAGGCTGTGGGACGCGGTGTCGCACGACGACATCGCCCGGCGCATCCGCGAGCGCGCCGCCACGACGGCGGCCGGTGAATGGATCATGGCCACGCCCGTGGGCGAGCCGCACTACTTTCTTCGCCGCTCCTGGCGCGATCTTGCCGAGCACGTGCTTCCCGACCGCCACGTCCTCGACAAGGCCGCACCCGACAACCCGGTGTGGCTGCAGGCGTGGGGGCCGACGACACCCAACATCTGCGTCTTCAACACCGCGGCGCTGGCGCTTCTCGGCCTGCTCGACCGCTCCACGCCCGACCGCATCAGCAACGTCTGGATCGAGAAGGATGCGCACGGCGATCCGACCGGACGCCTGAGCGGCCCGGTCAACACCTACTACACCGGCGATCCGTTCATGGACGAGTTGCTCGGCAGGCTGCCGCTGCTGAACCCGGAAATCGCCTTCCCCGCGACGCTGCAGGGCGTGGCCGACTATCACCGCATGGGCGTGACCGCGATCTACGAAGGCCACGTCATGGGCGAGGCCGAGATCGGCGTCTTCCGGATGCTGCGCGACAGCGACCAGCTTCGCATGCGCGTGATGACGTCGCTCGAGTCGCAGCAGTACGCGATGCCGTGGCACGGACCGATCGGCGACGAGGAGTTTCTCGCCAACCTCGCCGCCGCCGCAGCGATGACCTCCCGTGACGACGACCTGCTGCGCCACGACGGCGTGACGCTGTCGCGCGGCGGGCCGCTGTCGCCCGGCTTCCTGCGCATGCGCGAGCCGTACATCGGCCCATACGGCGAGCTGACGCGCGGCCGCGAGTTCGTGCCGGCGCATCGCGAGACGCTGGCGATGGAATACTGCGCGGCGCACGACGTGCGATTCAACTTCATCGGCGCCGGCTACGCCGACCACGACGACTTCCTGGCGCGCGCCGAAGCGTTCGCCGCGACCACGCCGATCGCCCACCGCCGCTGGATCCTGCAGCACAACTACCTCTGCACGCCCGAGCACGCGCGGCGCTACGCCGCACTCGGCTTCTGCGTGACGACATCGATGTCGTTCTCGTGCGGCAAGGGCGACCTGTTCGAGCGCCGCATCGGCGCGCACGTCTGGCGCGACCTGATTCCGCTCAAGCGCCTGCTGCGCGCCGGACTGCTGGTCTCGGCCGGCAGCGACTGGGGACCCAAGAACATCTTCGAGCACATCGCGCTGGCGCAGACGCACGAGTTCTGGGGAAGCGGCCGGCGCAACGACGACGACGATCACAAGGTGGACCGCATCGAGGCCGTGCGGATGTGGACGCGTGATGCGGCGCGGGTGCTTGGCTGGGACGGCATCGGCACGCTGGCGCCGGGCAGCCACGCCGACCTGCTCATCGTCGACCGCGACATCACGGACGAGGCGGCGTGCCCGACCGACCAGATCGCGTCCACTCGCGTGCTGCGAACGCTGCTCGGCGGAGAAACCGTCTACGACGCCGGCGTATTGTGAGCGCCCGCTGCGGCGGCGTTCACTCGACCCGGTAACCCATCAGCGGCACCGGCGTCAGCTGCTCGAAGTCCGGCCCTGCCACGTCGATCACGCGGATCAGGAAGTGGACGCCTGCGCGCTCCTCCGGCATGTCGAAGCGGCAGGAAAACAGGTCCGTGCGGCCGCTGAAGGTGTCCAGGGACACGAAGCCGGCGTGGAGCACCCCGATCTCCTCGTCGTCGTTGAAGGCCGAGATCATGGCCGGCTCCCCGATCAGGGCCCTGCACTGGACCTGGCCTCCTGAGCCGGCGAAATCTCCGCCGGTGCCGGCATACTCGACCGCGATCTGGAACGAACCGATCGGCCGCGTCTCGTCGATCCAGAACACGATGTCGCCGGTGCCGATCGAGCACTTCTCTCCGACCGGCAGCCCGACGGCCTTGCGCAGATCGATCTGCGCGTCGCTGACGAGAATGCTTCCGCTGCCGTCCATGTCGCAGGCGCGTCGCGGGCAGCTTCTGGGAAGTCCGACCGCCGTGGCCAGGATCTGTCGAGCGTCGGCCGCCGTCACCTGCCGATCTCCGTTGGCATCCCCGCAGAGCGTGATCAGCCGGCAGTCGTCCGTGCACACGCCCGCATACATGGCATCCTCGCGGTCGCACTCTTCGAAGCCGAGGCTGGTCGTCCCGTCGCCGCACGTGGCCTCCGAGCAGTCGGTGGGACAGGCGTCGTCGTCGACGCTGTTGCCGTCGTCGCAGGCTTCGATGCGAGGAGCCAGATGGCCGTCGCCGCAGCGCGCCAGCTTGCAGTCGGGCGTGCAGGTCGCGGTGGAGACGCCGCCGCTGTCGCATTCCTCGTGCCCATGCCAGAGGCTGCCGTCGCCGCAGAAAGCCATGGCGCCGCAGGTGTTCGGACATTCGTCGGTGTCGACCTGGTTGCCGTCGTCGCAGCTTTCGAAGGGCGAAACGATTCCGTCGCCGCAGCGCGGGCGCCGGCAGCCGGCCACGCATTCGTCGGCGTCGTTGCGATTGCCGTCATCGCACTCCTCGCCGTCGCTGACGATGCCGTTGCCGCATCCGGTGGTCGTGCAATCGGAGTCGCAGCCGTCGCCGCTGACGGAGTTGCCGTCGTCGCAGCTCTCGCCGACGTCCAGCTGCTCGTTGGCGCAGGTCGCGTCGGCCGCAGCCACGACAAGGTGCTCCTCGAAGCTGCCGGCCGAGGGCGTGAACGGACGCCGCTGCCACACGCTCAGCCACGTGCCTGCGTGCTGCGCCAACAGGACGTCCGAGTCCGCAGCCCCATCCGTCGTCATTTCCTCGCGCAGCGGCGCCGGCGCGCTCCAGCTCGCGCCGTCGTCGGTCGAGGTGGCAACGACGATGTCGGCGTCCAGGTCGTCGCCATCGCCGACGGGATGATGCGAGGTCCATGCGACCGTCCAGCGTCCGCTTCCGTCGGTCGCCACCGAGGGCGCCGAATCGGGAGACGCATCCTGCCTGGCGTAGGCGTTGACGCGCATCGGCTGCGACCAGGTCGCGCCGCCGTCGGTGGAACGCACCGCGAAGATGTCCCCGTCGTGGCCGTGGATGGCGCTCTTGACGCGCGCGGAGCTGAACACGGCCATCCAGACGTCATCGCTGGCCGTCAGCCCGATCCGCGAATGGCGCCAGGCGTTGCCGCACCCCGCCACACAGAAGCTGTCGGACGCCGCCAGCGGCAGCACGCTCCAGCTCTTGCCGTCGTCGGTCGAGCGAAGGAAGCGAATCCCGGTGTCGGCAAGCGCGACGATCCACGTACCGTTCCCGTCGGTGGACAGGTCGAAGCCATTGCTGCCGCTCTCGCCGGCGTCGCCGATGATCTTGGGCGCGCTCCAGCTCTTGCCGTGGTCGAAGGAGCGCATGATGGCCACGCCGCCATACGACGCTACGGCGGCGACCCACGTCCCGCCGGCCGTGGCCACGTCGGCCGCTCGCGGGCTCCAGCCGCTGGCCTGCGCCGGAGAGGGCAGATGCAACGGCTCGCTCCAGGTGACCGCGTCGGTGGTCGAGCGCGAGATCCAGATGCCGTTCTGCCGCACCTGCAGCCACACCGCGGCGCCGGCGCCATTGGACGCGAACGCCTGCGTGCGCCCCGGTTCGGCCGCCAGCGACGGCCCGGTCCACGAACGGCTGTCGTCGGCGCTGCGCCAGTACGCGCGTGCGCGGCCCGACACGAGCCAGCTCTGTCCGGCGCCGCGCACGATGTCGTCGGTGATGGCGGTGACGCCGCGAGGGCCGTGGTCGGCGAAATGGCTGTCGACGAAGCGAGGCGCACCGAAGGCCGGCGCGTCCTTCGGCGCCGTGGCCGCTTCACCGGCGCCGGCTTCGGGCGCGAGCACCGAAGATGCATCCAGGCTCGCCGAAACCTTCCTGGCGATACGGCCGCCCTGCAGAACGTTCGTCCACGTCACCTCGAACACGCCGCCGCCGGCGGAAGCGATGGCGACGTCCTCATTGTTGCCGAACTCGAAGCTCGTGATCTGCAGGATCGAGCCCTTGGCGCTGCCGTTCCTGCGCACGAATCGCCCGAAGACCGGCTCGGCATGGTGCGGGCTCGCGCGCTGCCCCAGCCACGTCACCATCGCGCGGCCGTCGGCGTCGATGGCAACCTTCGGCTGCAGCCGCCACCCCGCTTCCAGCTCGCTGATCACGAATCCTTCCGCGAGCGGCTGTCCCTGCCCGTCGAACCCGCGCGCCCGAATGTGCGTGCCGAGGCTCGGCAGAGCCTGAGGCCAGGCGGCGATCACGCCGCCATCGTCGTCGATGGCGAAGCTGGCGCGGATCCGGCAGTCGTCGGGGACGGCGACCGCAGGCCGCGCCGGAATCGTGTCGTCGGGCGCGACGGTGCGGTGCATCGAGCAGCCTCCGGCATCGCGCCACTGCGCGACGATCCAGCCGTCGGGGCTGCACTCGAGGCGATAGCTGGAAGGCGAAATCGGCTCTTCGCTGAGCGGGATCGGCGCGCCCGTCTCGTCACCCTCGGCGTCGTATCGCTGCAGAGCCAGCTCAAACTCGACCGGCTCCGGGCCGGGACCATCGCTGGCGAAGACGACGAGGGCGCTGCCGGTGCCATCGGATGCGATGCAGCCCTCCCACCAGCCGCGGTCAGGCACCGCACGGTCGCCGATCGGATATTCCTTGCCAATGGCCGAAGCCGCGCCGGCCACCGCGGGAGCAACCGCGAGGACTGCCGCGGCCACCAGAGCCGCAGCGTTCCGAAAAGGGCCGGCGGCGGCGATCGATGTGCAGGTGTGTCGCATGACAGCCTCCCGGCGTGAAGAAGCCACCATGCCCCACTGCCACAGGCAGGTCTACGGCGAAGATGATGAAGAATTCTTCAGCGATGGTGTCGCACGCCGCTGACGGCCCTTGTCTAGCCCAGCGTCTCGCCTCGCGATGTCCCGCTCAGCGCTCGCGCGCCACATCGTCCCGAGCCGCGTCGCCGGCAAAGACCGCAAGGGTCTCGACGTGCGCCGTATAAGGGAACAAGGCGTAGGGACGCAGGCGTCGAAGGTGCAGCCCGGCTCGGGACTGCAGCGCCTGCGCGTCGCGCGCCAGCGAGGCGAGATCGCAGCTCACGTACAGCAGAAGCGCAGGGCGTGCGGCCGAGAGCGCGTCGACGACATCCGCGTGCAGTCCCTTGCGCGGCGGATCGACGATGACGACGCGTGCACCATCGATCATGCGGGCCTGCTCGCCCGCATCGCCGCCGAAGATGGCGGCGCGTGCGGCGACGCCCGGCTCCAGCGCATTCAGCCCCATCCTCAGCCCGAGCAGACCGTGCTCGCTGCTCTCATTGAAGCGAACCTGCACCGAGCGCTGCAGCAGCCCCAGACCGAAGCTTCCGCAACCGGCGTACAGCTCGCCGACGACTTCGCCATCGGGCACGAGCGCGTGCACGTCGGCGACGATGCGGTCGGCGACGTCCAGATTGCTCTGGCCGAACGCGCCCGGAGGAAAGAACACGTCGGCTCCGCCGATGCGCTCGCAAACGGCCTCGCGACCGTGAACGTGATGCCAGCGCGGACCGAAGATGACATTGGTGCGCTCGGTGTTGCCGTTCCACCAGATGCCGTGCACGAGGGCGCCCAGATCGGTCACGAGCTCATCGGCCATCGCGCACAGGGATGCCGGCGCATCGTCATTGGCGACCAGCGTGATCTGTACGCGCCCGCTGCCGCGCTCGACGACGACCTGAACGTAGCGCAGCAGCCCGCGATGCGGTCCTTCGGCGTAGGGAGCGATGCCGCAGCGGCGAATGGCGCGACGCACCGCAGCCGCGGCCTCGTTGATGCGCGGATGATGCACGACGCACGACGGGATGTCGGCAATGCGGTGCGTTCCCTCCTGGAAGATGCCCATCTTCGGAGACGCGGGGCGTCCACGCACCGCCAGCCGTGCACGCACGCGAAAGGCACTGGCGGCGCCTTCGACGACGTCGTCGAGAGCGGCGCGGTGCGCGCCGGCAATTTCACGAAGAAGCGCGAGCGAAGCCGGCGCGATGCCGCCTTCTCCATAGCGCGGGCATCCCGGACACGTCGGCCGGTGCGTGCACGGAGCCAGCGGGGAGACGAACGCGTCAGGCACCGGGAGGCCGGAGAAGCGGGGCGGGATCAGGCGCGGGAATCAGCAATGGGGCACGGCTCAGGCGCGCGCGCGCCGTTGCGCTCGGACGCGCAACCCGAGCGCGACGCGAAGCGACCCGGCCGCATCAGGACGAAGCGGGGCCGAGAACGGCGCCGACCAGTGTGCGGAAGAACTGCTCGAGCTTCTCGCGCGGCTGACCGGCGAACTTCATCTGCGCGAGCATGTGCGCCGACCCCACCAGGAGACGCGCCTGATCGGCCGCGTCGAACTGGCGCGAGATGTCGCCCTGGAGCTGGCCGCGTTGCAGCGTGGTGGTGATGATGTCGAACATGCGGTCCTGGAAGTCCAGATACCGCGGCCAAACCACGTCGCGAATCGCGGTGCTCCAGTCGAGCCACACCCGCGCATGGTCGGGATGGGTCTCGACCGAGTCGGTGAAGGCGACGATGTGGTCCAGCATCACCTTGTCGGCCGGCGCATCGCTGGCGTGGATCTTCAGCGCCATGTCGATGAGGAAGCGGTCGACCTCCTGCAGCACGGCATCGACGAGCGCTTCGCGGGTCGGGAAGTAGAAGAAGACGGTGGGAACGGCCACGCCGGCTTCATCGGCGATCTCCGCGTGCCGCGCCTCGCCAAGACCGCGCCTGGCGAACACGCGCAGCGCACATTCCATGAGCTGGGCGCGCCGGACGTCCGGCGCCAGCCGCCGACGCCGGCGCTTGGCGGCAGGGCTCTTCGCTTCCTGAGTCTGCATGGTCCCGCAGAACCGGAGATATCAACTGCCCGCTCAGCCGCAAACGCCGCTCTGGTTGGTCAGGGCAAGCAAAAAGCGCAGACCGCCCCCGTCAGACGACCTGCGAAGCGATCGCGACGTAGTGCAAAGCGCTGCCCAGCAAGACGAACACATGCCAGAGGGCATGCGCATACGGGATGCGCTGGGACGCGAAGAAGATGGTGCCCGCCGTGTAGGCCAGCCCCCCCGCCACGACGTACGCCACCGCCTCCGGTGACAGCGCATGGAGGAACGGACGCGCGGCAAGGACGCCGACCCAGCCCATGGCTAGGTAGGTGGCGGTGGACAACAGCATCATGCGGCCGCCGAAGAACAGCTTGAGCAGGACGCCGAAGAGTGCCAGCAGCCACACGAACCCGCAGATCGACCAGCCCGCGACGCCGCCGAGGCCGAGCAGGCACAGCGGCGTATACGTTCCGGCGATCAGCAGGTAGACGGCGCAATGATCGACCACCTGCAAGAGCGTGCGCGCGCCGGGATGGCGGGCGGCGTGATACAGGGTCGAGGAAAGATAGACCAGCACCAGCGTGCCGCAGTAGATGAGCGAGCTCGTCAGCCGCAGCGGCAGCTCGCTGCGCCAGGCCATGCTGATCAGGATGACGGCGCCGACGAGGCTGGCAAGCAGCCCGGCCGCGTGCGTGACCGTGCTCGCCATCTCCTCGCGATGGAAGCGTCGTGCCGACTCGTTCATGGAATGCCCCCTTCGACGCGCAGCGGCACACAACCACTGCGACCGGCCCGAACGGCGGCGAACCTAGCACGCCGTTCGAGGCAACGTCCATGGCCGGCGAAGAGGTCGCCAGGAAAATCGCTACGGCCCGGTCGTGAAGGATGCCTGGAAGCTCGTCGACACCTGGTTGCCGGCACGATCGCGCACCGCAGCGGCGCCGGCATGAGCGCGCACGATGTGCAGCGTATTGCCCGCCAGCATCGCGTTCGGCGTCAGCGTCACCATCGTGCGCTCGGCGTTGACCGCCACCGTGAACGGCACCGGCACGTTGCCCGGAGACGACGTGAGCGCAAACGCGCTCGCCGCCACGCTCGGCAGCGCCAGCGGCTCGGTGAACGTCAGGGTGACGGCCGAGCTGCGCGAGACGCCCGCCGCCAGATGCGCAGGCACCGAGCTCGACACCGACGGCGCGAAGAAGTCGGCGCCGGCCTCGGTGGTGAAGGAGAACTCGTGGCTGCCGGCAAGATCGTTGCCGCTGGTATCGCGCAGGCCCTGCACGGTCAGGACGTAGGTGCTCGACGGATCGAGCGGATCGACCGGCCGCACCAGGATGCGGCGGTCGGCATCCTCGAACGAATAGATGGACTCGACGACCGCCCCGCCCTCTTCTTCGAGGAAGACGGTGGCGGGGCCAACGAGCGAAGCGTCGACGACTTCGTTCATCTGCACCATGGCCAGCGCGTTGATCGGAAGCGCGGTGTCGCCGTCCTCGGGCGCCGTCGAGACGAGGAGCGGAGCAGCAGCGTCGCTGGCGGTGCCGGTGGTGAAGATGATCAGGCTGAAACCGCCATGGCCGTTGCCCGCGATGTCCTCGATGCCGCCGCCGAGGATCAGACGCACGGGCACGGAGGTCGGCAGCGGCGCCGTCGGCGTCAGGAACAGCGTGCGGCCGTCGGCGCTGAAGCTGCGCGTGGCCGGCAGTGTGGCCGACGTATCGTTGCGGCGCAGGAACGCGTTGAGGTCGTGGAAGGATCCTTCGTCCATGGGCTCGCTGAAGACGACGCTGACCACGCTGCTGACGGGCTGACCCGAGCCCTCGGGCGCGATGTGCACGATGGTCGGCGCATCGAAGTCCGGCCCGTCGCCGGTGGTGAAGCCGGCCAGGGCCGGCGCGATGGCATTGCCGCCGACGTCGAGAATGCCCGAGGCCTCCAGCGTGTAGGCCGTGTTCTCGAGCAGCGGCGCGTGCGGCTCCACCACCACCGACATGTTGTCGCCCGCCACCGTCAGGAAGCACGGGGTATGGACGCCGTTGCCGTCATCGAGCGTGATCGTCGCGGCCGACACCGTCAGCGGGTTGACGGGCTCGCTGAAGCGGGCGCGAAGCGCGGCGTTGGTGCCGACGTCCTGCGTTCCCTGCGCCGGCGACAGCGAGACGACCGCAGGCACGACGGCGTCGGTGGCGGCGCCGACCGTCATCTGCGACTGCACCTGCGCCGCCAGCGGCGTGCCGGTCAGGTCGGTGATGCCGGTGGTCAACGTGATGCGGATGGCGTGGTTGGCCACGTAATCGGAAGCCGGTGCGAAGACGAGCAGGCGGCCGCCGTCGAGCAGCGTGCGCGCGCCATCGATCGGCAGTCCGGTGGTGAGGTCGACGACGGTGACGGTGTTCGCATGGATGCTGCCGGCCAGCACCGGCTCGCTGAAGCGGACGGCGAAGCGCGCGTTGCGCGGCCACCCCGTGCAGCAGCCAGGATAGATGGACTGCACCGTGGGAGCGACGGCCGCCTCGTCGGCTGCGGTACGGAAGGTGGAGCGGAACGATGCCAGGTTGTTGCCGGCGACGTCCTCGAGGTCGGAGGTGACGAACAGCTCGATGAACGAATCGTCCGGCAACGGCGCGTCGGGCACGATCTCCTGAACCTGATCTGCCGAAGAGCCGACAACCGTCGCGTCCTGCAGCACGCCGTCGGCCGCCACGAACATCGAGGAGACGGCGGAGGCGGCATCGACCGGCTCGCTGAAGAAGACGACGCCGCTCGTGCCGGTGGCCACGCCGGTGGCGCCGCTCGGCGGCCGCACGCGCCGCACCTGCGGCGCGGCATTGTCGAACGCGGCGGCGGTGGTGAAGCTGGCCGCGAAGTCCGAAAGCGCATTGCCCGACAGATCCTGGATGGCGTCGGTCAGCAGCAGCGTCACCTGCGAACCTGCCGGCAAGGCCGTGGAGGGATCGATCCGCAGCACGGTGTTGTCGAGCGAGCGCGTCAGCGTCGTCGCAACCTCGCTGCCGTCCACGTACAGCACCGCGGTGTCCGTCGTCAGCGTGCTCGACCGCACCGACTCCGAGAACGTGACCACGACCGACTGGAACACCGGCACGCCGCTGGCGCCGTCGTCCGGCGTCACGTCGAGGACCGTGGGAGCGGTGGCATCGGCGCCCGTGGCGGCGGTGGTGAACGTGGAGGAGAACGAGAAGTTGGCGTTGCCCGCCGTATCGGTGAGCGAGCCGGCAGGCGCGCGCACGGTGATCACGGTCGAGGGCGGCAGCGGCAGCAGCGGCGTCACGGTCGCCTGCGTGCCGGCGGCATTCAGCGCGACGCTGGCGGCCAGGTGCCCCGCCAGCCCCGGCATCTCCAGGTAGATCGAGTCCGAGTGGACGGTGGGAGCCGCCACGCGCTCGCTGAAATTCAGCGTCACCACCTGACCGACGGGAACGCCGGTGGAGCCGTTGGCCGGCACCACGCTCTGCACCGACGGCGCCGTCGTATCCGCGACGGCCGACGCCGCCGTCGTGAACGAGGATGTGAAGTCGATGACGCCGTCCACACCGATGCGCACGCCGCCGCCGATCGAGTTGCCGGCGTAGTCCTCGATGCCGTCGACGACGACCGTATAGGTAGTCGAGGCGGCCAGGCTCGCGTTGGGATCGATGCGGATGCGCCGCTCGCCGGCCGACAGCGAGACCGCGGCCGGCACCACCTGCCCGCTCTGCTCCAGCCGCACCGCGCCGGCCTGCAGCGCCACCTGGCTCAGCGCCTCGCTCGCCTGCAGCTGCACCGTCGTGTTGACCGGCACCTGTGTCTGCGCATCGACGGGGCTGACGCTGAGGATGCCCGGCGCCGTCGCATCGGTCATCGCCGAGCCGGTGCCTACGGTGATGCTGAAGTTGAACGCCGTGCCGTTGCCGGCCGTGTCCCGCACCGAGCCCGCCAGCACGCGCAGCACGTAGAAGCTGTCGGGCTCCAGCGGCTGCAGCGGCTCCACGCGCACGACCCTGCGGTCCTCGTCGAGCGCGACGGCGATGTCGATTGCCTTGTCCGGAGTCTGGCGCGTCAGCGTGATCGCACCGGTATCGACGGTGGTCGGATCGAGCGCCTCGCTGTACTCGATCGCAAAGCGCGCCTGGCGCGGCAGCTCGGTGGCGTTGCCCACAGGACTGGTGCGCACGACCACCGGCGCGACGAAGTCGGTGCCGGGGCCGGTGGTGAAGCTCGCCGTCACCGGCTGTGCCGCATTGCCCGATGCGTCGGCGATGCCGTCGAGCGTGACCTCGTACTCGGCTCCGGCCTCCAGGATGTGCAGCGGCGTGAACACGACGCGCCGATTGGCGTCGTCGAAGGAGAACGAGCCTTCCACCGGCGCGTCGCCGGCGCTGACCGCGAAGCTGGCGGCGTCGACGCTGCGCGGATCGACCGGCTCGTCGAACAGGGCGTTGACGTGCGCGTTGCGCGGCACGCCTTCCTCTCCGTCGGCCGGATCGAGCAGCACCAGGCCCGGCGCATCGGCGTCGGGCTCGAACACCGTGCTGAAGCTGGCCGACGTGTTGAACTGCACCGTGTTGCCGGCAACGTCCTCGGCCTGGTTCAGCACCGAGATCGTGTAGGCGGTGCCCACCGACAGCGGCGCCGACGGCACGAGGAAGGCCGTGCGGCCGTCGTCGCTGAGGCTCAGCGTGCCGGTCACCACGGCATTGGTCGTCTGGTTGCGCACGGCGAGCACGCCGGCATCGAGCGACGCCAGCGCCATCGGCTCGCTGAACTGCACGGCGATGACGGGATTGATGGGCTGCCCCGCGCCCGTCGGCGTGTATCGCACCACCGCCGGACGCACGAGGTCGGGCCCTGCGCCCGTCTCGAAGCCGGCCGCGAACGGCGCCACCGGATTGGAGGCCGCGTCGCGCACGCCGCTGACGGTCAGCGTGTACGCCGACAGCGGCTGCAGCGGCGCGTGCGGAGTGAGGGTCACGAGCGTGTCGCCGTCGCCGAACGTGAAGCTGGCCGGCACCGCCGTGCCCCCCGGCCCTTCCAGAATCATCGTCGTCGCATCCGCCGTCAGCGGGTTGATGCGCTCGCTCATCTGCACGCGGACGATGGCGTTGATGCCGACGCTCGTTGCGCCGTCGGGCGGCGTCACCGACGTCACCGCCGGCGGCGCCGTCTCGGTGCCCGCGCCGGTCTGGAAGGAGAAGAAGCGGTTGTTCGCGAGCGTGCCGCCGCCGGCATCCGCCACCGTGGTGTCGAAGGTGACGTTGACCGTGGCGCCGGCCGGCAGCGGAGCGTCGGGCGTGAAGCGGGCGACGGTGCCGGTGGCATCCAGCGTGCGGGTGCCGGCGATGAACGCGTTGTTGCTCAGGCGCACGGCAAAGCTCGTCTCGGTCAGCGACGCCAGGCTCATCGGCTCCGAAAAGCGCGCGAAGAACGAAGCGTTGGTGCCGACGGGCGCGCAGCAGACCGGGAAGACCGACACCACCGTCGGCACCGTGGCCGCCGCATCGGCCGCGACCTGATAGGTGGAGCGGAACAGGCTCGGGAGCGTGTTGCCTTCCACGTCGGCCAGGTCGGTGGTGACGAACACCTCGCCGAGGGCTGCAAAAGGAAGCGGCAGGTCCGGCGTGAACGTGATCGTCGGCGACGGCGTGGGATCGTTGACCTCGAACAGCACCTGCCCGTTCTCGTTCCGGTGCGTTCCTTCGACGAGGTCGCCGTTGGCCGAAACGAACAGCGAGCGCGGGACCAGCCCCGGCGGGACCGGCTCGCTGACGAACAGCGTGACGCCGCGCGACGGCGCCACGCCGGTGGCACCGGAGCCCGGCCGCACGGTGACGACCGTAGGCCGGGTGGTGTCGGGCGTGGCCGCAGTGATGAAGCTGACGACGGTGTCCGCGAGCGGGTTTCCCGCCAGGTCGGTCACGCCGGGGTCCAGCACGACGTCCACCTGTCGCCGTCCCGGAAGCTCGGCCGAGGGATCCAGAATGATCGTCGTGTTGTCGGCCGAGCGTGACAGGTTCAGGCCGAAGCGCGCGCCGTCGATGAAGAGGTGCACGTTGTCGTCGTCGATGGTCTGCGGGTGCAGCGACTCCGAGAACGTCAGCACGATGTCGGCTCCCACCGGCACGTCCACGCTCTGATGATCCGGCGCGGCGGCGATGAGCTCGGGCGGCGTCGTGTCGGTGCTGGAGGCGCCCGTGGTGAACGCGGCGCTGCTCGTCAACATCTGGTTGCCCGCGGTGTCGGCGATGGCCGAGCCGGCCATCGCGGTGTAGCTGGCCTGCGGCAGCAGCGGCGATGCGGGCGTCAGCGTGGCCACGGTGCCGGCCGCATCGAGCGAGACGGCAGCGGGAATGCGCCCGCTGACGCCGGTGCGTGACAGCGTCAGCGTATCGGGCGTGACGGTGGCGCCATTGATGCGTTCGGAGAAGGTGACGACGACGCTGGTTGCCACCGGCACGTTGGCCGCATTGTGCGCAGGATTGAAGCTGGCGGTGGGACGCGCGGTGTCGGCGATGGCCGAGGCCGAGGTCGTGAACGTGGCCACCAGGTCGGCGGTGCCGTCGGCCGCGCGCGGCGTCGCGCCCTGCTCGGCCGCGCCCTGTTCCTCGCCGAAGACATTGCCGGAGCGATCCTCGACGCCGTCGACGATGATCGAGTACTGCGTGGACGGCACGAGGTTGGCGGCCGAATCGAGCACCACGCGCCGGTTCGCATCCTCCAGCGACAGCGTGGCCGCCACCGCTCCGCCCGGCCCCTGCAGGTAGAAGCTCGACGCCGTCAGCGACGGCGCCGCGATCGCCTCGTCGAACTGCACCTCGACAGCGACGTTGACCGGCACCTGCGTGGACTGGTGCGGCGGGTTGACGAACGTCACCACCGGCGGCTCCTCGTCGCTCTGCGCCGTCATGGTGCTGAAGGAGATGTAGTTGGCGAACATGAAGTTGCCCGCCACGTCGCTCAGGGAGCTCTCGAGCCTGAGCTGATACTCGCGCGCCAGCTCCAGCGGCGCCAGCGGCGTGACCGTCAGCAGCGTACCGCTTTCGTCGAGGCTGCGCTCGACGGCGACGCTGCGGCTGGTGCGCAGGTCGTGAAGATTGACGCTGGCATCGCCGACGGAGAGCGCGTTCAACCGCTCGGAGAAACGCACCTTGGCAACGACGTCGGTGCTGACGTTGTCGGCGGCGTGGGCGGGGCTGCTGGAGAGGACGACGGGGCGCGTGGTGTCGGTGCCGGCGCCGGTGGTGAACTGCGCCTGCACCGGCGCAACGAGCGCGTTGCCGGCGAGATCGCGGATGCGGCCGGCATCGATATCGACGGCGTAGGCGGTGCTCGCCGCCAGCGGCGCCGACGGCGTCAGCCGCACCACGCGGTTGGCATCGCGCAGGCTGACCGAGGCGGCCACCGGCGTTCCCGCCAGAAGCAGCCGCACGGCGGCGCCCCTGGCGGTCAGCCCATCCACCGGCTCGCTGAAGCGGACCTCGACGAAGGAGTTGGTGGCGACGGCGCTGGCGCCGTCGAAAGGGTTGGTGCCCACCACCGTCGGCGGCTCGTCGTCGGTCGCAAAGCCGGTGGTGAACGACGAGCCGACGTTGGTGAACAGCACGTTGCCGGCCACGTCGAGCACGTTGCCGAGCACCGCGGAGTTGTGGCTGGTCCCCACGCCCATCGTGGTCGTGGGCACGTAGAACGCGTAGCGCGCGCTCGCATCGACCGAGCGCACGGCCGGCACCAGCGTAAGCAGCGTGTTGTTGCGGACGCGGAACGTGGCCGGCCCGAGCGTGGTCGGATCGATGGGCTCGTCGAACACCGCCGTGGTCACGGCATCGAGCGGAACGCCGCTCGAGTCCGGATCCAGATCCAGGACCTTCGGCTTGACGGTGTCGGTGGTGGTGCCGGTGACGAAGCTCGCGGTGTAGGCGTCTTCGAGGATGTTGCCGGTGCGGTCGCGCACGGCCTCGACCGTCAGCTCGCACGGCGTCGAGGCCGGAAGCTGCGCCGCCGGACGCATGCTGGCCCAGCGGCCGTCCTCGGAAACGCGCACCGTGCCCGCCACCGCGCCCGATCCGCAGTCCAGCGTCACCGTCTGCGTGCTCAGGCTGGAGGCCCGCATCGTTTCGGCGAAGCGGATGAGGACCGCGCTGTTGCGCACGACGCCGCTGGCGCCGTCGGCAGGAATCGTCAGCTCCACCGCCGGCGGCGACTGGTCGGGGTCGAAGGGGTCGGTCTCGGCCTCGGCTTCCTCGGCGTTGGTCAGACCATCGCCGTCGTCGTCGTCGTCCGCATCGCCGGCGTCGTTGGGGTTCAGGCCGAAGGTCGACTCGAAGAAGTCCGACATGCCGTCGTCGTCGCTGTCAGCGTCGCGCGGATCGCTGGTGGCCCCGTCGCTGCCGGGCAGCAGTTCCTCGCCGTCGGTCAGTCCGTCGTCGTCGGTGTCGGGATCGGTCGGATCGGTGCCTTCGGCCAGCTCCTCCAGGTTGATGATGCCGTCTCCGTCGCTGTCCTCGCTGCCGTCGTTCTGCCCGTCGCCGTCGCTGTCGGCGACGGTGGGATCGAGACCCAGCGCGACCTCGTCTCCGTCGAGCACGCCGTCGTCATCGCTGTCGGCGTCGAGAAGGTTGATGGGGCCGCTCCCGTCGCTGTTGCTCGTACGACTGCGCTCCTCGCCGTCGATCAGGCCGTCGCCGTCGCTGTCGGCCAGCAGCGGCTGCGAGCCCAGCATCGCCTCCAGGCCGTCGGACACACCGTCGCCGTCGGTGTCGCTGAGGAAGATGCTGGTGCCCGCCTGGTACTCCTGCAGGTTGCTGCGTCCGTCCTTGTCGAAATCCTGCGCGGCATCTCCGGCGAATTGCGGATCGAGACCGTCGCCTCCGCCGGCCCCGAGCACCTCCAGCTCGGCCAGGCCCGGCGTCTGGCTCTCGTCGGCCAGCGACGTGAAGCGCACGCGCCGCACGCCCTCGAGCGCAGCGGGAACCCGAAGATCGCGCCGCGGCGCCGGCAGGCTGACCATGCCGCTGTCGAAGATCTTGACGTTGCCCGCGTTGAACGCCTCGAAGCGTCCCTGGAAGATGTCGCGCCCGTCGGCAATGCCCCGGTTGCCGACCACGCCCACCTGCAGCGTGCCGGCCGAGACGGGCAGCACCACTTCGACGAACGGCGCCTGGCCCTGGTTGGCCGTGTCGCCCGAGGCGGTGAACCACGACGTGAGCAGCTCGCCGTCGATGACCAGGCTCGCGCTGCCCGTGTTGCTGCTGGCGGCGGCGGTCGCTCCGGTCTCGCGCGCCAGGTTGCGGCCGCCGGGGTCGGTGGCGTTGGCCAGCTCGTAGTCGTCGGGAATGCCGTCGCCGTCGCCGTCGTTGCTCAGCGTCACGCCGAGCGCGATCGATCCGACCAGACCCTCGTTGACGACGTTGATGAGGACGTTGCCGCTGGAGACGGCGGTGACCAGGCCGCCGGCGCCGACCGTGGCCACGGCCGGGTTCGACGACATGTAGAACGTTCCGGCGGAGGCGGCGGTCAGATCGATGAGGCTGTCGTCGACCAGCACTCCCTGCACCGTCAGCTGCGAGGTCGGCGCGGCCGCCGTCAGCATGGTCGAGGTCGCGCCGATCTGCAGGATCACCGGGATGGGATCGACCTGCGCCGTCTCGATGGGGCCGACGTTCGTGGATCCGTCGGGGACGCCGGTGACGAACGGCCCCTGGCCGTACATCGTCCCTTCCTCGCGCAGGCAGAGGACGCGCACGCGGAAGGGACCGGCAGGCATCGGAATGTTCGGAATGGCGAAGGTTCCGTCGGCGTTGACCGCGACGTTGCGCGTGAGGATCTTGGCCGTGCAGGTCTGGTCGAGTTCGAAGTCGGCGCGCACGGGCGAGGCGCTCAGTGCACACGCCAGCGCAGCGGCGGCGATCCCGGTGATGCGCAAAGCGTAGCGTGGCTGGCGGCGCTCCTCGTTCATCGCCATTCCTACTTCGGCATCACGCTGGCCGGATCGACGACCGGCGCGGTGTTGTCGACGACGACCTTGCCCTGCTTTTCGGGGGAGGTCGCCGGATTGCGATCGCGGTCGTACCAGGCGCCGATGACCTTCAGATACTTCTCCTCGCGGTCCACGGTCGTGTTGGGATCTCCGACCCAGTCCGGCCGCATGTCGTCCTCGAAACCGTGCTGGTTCTCCGAGACCGCCACCAGATCCCAATCGCCATCGCCCTTGCCGGGTCCGAACGTGGTCGTGTCGAGCTCGATCGTCGCGTCCACGCCGGAGAACGCGACCTGCGGCGTGAAGCTCGCGAAGGCGGCGAAGCTGTCGTTGAGGTCGTCGAACGCGCGCTTGTAGCCGATCTTCACCTTGGAGGCGGGCGTGACGTTCTGGACGCCGAGGACCACCGCGGGCGTGGTCTGCAGCCGCGTCGTCACCGTGCCGCGCAGGTAGGAAAAGCCGGCGATGTCCTTGTAGTTGCCCTCGGTGGCAGCGTCGGCGTCGTCCGGCGGCGCGGTCTCGTCGAACGGCGAGGTGGTCAGGCGCGCGCGTGTCCAGAAGATTCCGTGCTGCTGCAGGTACCGGAAGAAACGCTTCGTGCGCTGGCTGCCCGCGCCGCTGGTCGAGACGAGGTCCTGCACGAACTCCTGAATGTCGTTGGGCTTGCCCAGGACGAACTCGCGGAAGAGGACGCCAAAGTTGTCGGTGCCGCCGAAGAGCGGATCGACGTGCACGCGGTAGAAGAAGGCGCTCAGCGCGCCTTCCACTTCCTCGCCGTTCTCGAAGCTCAGGCCCTCGCGGCCCGTGCTGCCCGACGTGCTTTCCGCGTTCCCGTCGACGTCGTTGGGCGAGCCGCCGCGCCACGTCGTGAACAGGGAGTCGTCGATCGGATCGACCTTGCCGTCGTTGGCGTGCTCGGCCAGACCGTCGGTGCGGCTCTGCACGTAGCTGGCCCAGCCCTCGGTCAGCGCGAAGATCGGATTCTTCTCGGAGTTGGAATTGTGGCTGCGGTTGGCGATCCCGTCGGCCACGATGCCGCCGTGATTCTTGTCGTGCACCAGGTGGGCGAACTCGTGGTAGATGTCCGACTGGTACCCCTGCCCCAGCATCGCCACGTTGACGGCGTTGATGTCGACGTCGGCGATGTTGATCTGTTCGAGGAACTCATACGAGGTGGTGCTGTCGGTGACGATGTGCACCTCGATGTCGTAGGTCAGGCTCCAGGGCGCGGTGCCCTTGCGGTTCTCGTACCAGGATACGGCCTGGGTGATCAGGCGCGTGAGGTTGGCGATCGACGCTCGCGCCGGGTTCAGGCTGTCCGTCATCAGCAGAACGGTGCAGTTGAGGTTGGACGCCGGATCGTGGTCCGGAGTCGTACAGAACGTGCCCGGATCGAACGGATCGTTGGCCGGCTTGTGCGACTTCAGCACGATGTGATGCCCGCCGAAGGATGCCGACGGCTGCAGCAGGAACATCCAGTCGATCACCACGTAGATGTCGGGATTGAGCTCGGCGCCGAAGTCGGCGGTCGTGATGACGGCCTGGAAGACTCCGCCGGCGTCGGTGTAGGTGGTCGCCAGAAGCTGGTCGGCGCCGACGTCGTCGTCGAAGACGCGCACGCGGATTCCCGGGATCAGCTTGATCGAGCTGTCGGCCACGGTTCCGCTGACCGTGAACGCGGCATGCGACGGATCGGGCAGGGCCCATCCCGCCGCCGCCAGCGCGGTGCACAGCGCAGCCTTCCATACGCGCATCATCGCGACGCCTCCCACTGCGCCGCCGTGCCGAGGAACGCGACGCGGTAGCTGCCGTCGGCCTGACGGCTCAGCACGAGCTGGTCGCGCAATGTCTGCGGACTGCCGTCGGCGCCGGCCACGCGCATCTCGCCCACCGTGACTTCAACCGCCGCCTCGCCGACGTGCCTCCACGTGACGGGCCCGAGGTCCTGGAGCCGGCGCCCGCGCTGCTCCGCCACGAGCTCGTCGAGCACGCGGCCTGGATCGTAGCCGGGCGCCAGCAGCATCCGGATGCGCTCGCGCGAGCCGTCGAAGCAGGCCTCGTAGTAGCTTCGCAGCAGCGACCGCATCGCCTCCTCGCCCTCGCCGGCATCGTGCAGCCGCTGGCGTCGCGGCGTCTTGGGCGCTGCGGGCGTGGCAGGGGCGGCGCCGAGAAAGCGGGCCACGTCCGGATTGGCGGCATCGAACGCGTCCACGCCGGCGGGCGCCGGTCCGAGGCTGCGGGCCATCGAAAGGACCGAGGCGCGCTCGGCGGCGCTGGCATGGTCGCGCGTGAAGGCGACGGTCTCGAGCAGCACGGCGTGCGTCTTGTCGCGTGCGACGTCGGCCGCGGCGCCGCCACTGCCGACCGAGCGCCCGGCGAGGCCGCGGGCGCTGGCGGTCTGCTGCAACTGCGACGCCTGCGCGTGCACCCGACGGGCCTTGTCGAGAACGGTCGCGACGACCTGCGGCGGCGTCGGCGACGCGGGCGTGCGCAGATGCAGCTCCGAGCTCTGCCATATCTCGAGCGCGCGCGCCGCCAGGCCGACGTAGGTTGCCGCACTGCCGACTGCGTCCGGCCCCGCCGCCGACTGCAGCTGCTGCGCGCGCGAGAGCCGCACGTCGACGAGCTCGGCAAAGCCGGCGCGGGCGCCGTCGACGTCGCCGGCGTGCATGCGCTCGATCAGACGGTCCTCGTCGGTGACGACCTCGGTTGCCAGAGCCGGAAGCGCCACGCACAGGCACGAGGCGACGATGACGGCAAGAAATCGCATCAGCGCAGCTCCACCGGGAACTTCCATTCCTGGATGCCGTTGGCCGGATTGCCGTCGGCGTCGGTGAAGTTGCCGATCTCGTCGCGCAGATCGCGGAACATCACCTGGTATTGCCCGTCGGGCAGCATGTCGAGCTGCGGGCTTTCGGCGCGGATGTGCTTGGAGGTGAACGGGCCCGTCACGGAAATCGCTCCCGGCCCGCTGACCGTCAGGACGTCGGAGCCGTTGTTGAGAACGATCTTGAGCGCGTCGAGCAGGTCATCGAGTCCGGAAGGGCCTACGGGGAAGGTGCCCGGCGCCGGCTCGTCCTTCAGGTCGGCCTCGATGACGAAATGCGTATCGCGCTTCTCGCTCTCGGTGACGTCGCACTGGTCCTTGATGCCTCGCATCTCCAGCTCGAACGGGCCGCCGGCGGGGTTGGCGAACGCGCCCGGGAAAACCTGCTCCCACTTCGCGCCCGTCCATGTCACCGAATGGAAGCCGGCGGTGGTGGGCAGGCCCGTCCGTTCGACGAGAACGTCGTTGCTCTTGTCGCGCACGCGGAAGTGCACCTCGTCGAACGGATCACCCGGACCCACGACCTCGTAGGTCAGCACTGCATCGGTCCCGAGGTTGATCTTGCCCAGCGGCGTCACCTGGGAGATGCGCAGGTCGGGGCCGCTGTGGACGGTGACGTTGTCCGTGTCCATCGCCTGCTCGCAGGAGCCGCAGCGCCCGGTGACGCTGACCGGGAAGGTGCCGGCGCGCGTGTAGCGGTGCATCGGCGCGGGGCCGCCGCCGAGGGCGCCGTCGCCGAAGTCCCATTCGAAGCTGACGGTTCCGGTGCAGTTGGTCTTGACGATGGAGACGCTGAAGAAGACGGGACAGTCCGTCATCCGGTCGGCCGACTTCATGCCCTGCACCTTGGCGTCGATCTCGAAGACGGCGGGGTCGCCCTTGCACACGCCGAGCTCGCACATGTCGTTGTACGTGCAGGCGTTGCCGTCGCTGCAGGACTTGCCGTTGGGGAACATGAGCGACTCGACGCACTCCCCGCCTTCGCAGACGTAGTCGATGCACTCGTTGCCGCCGTCGCACGATGCACCTTCGGCCTTGGGATCGTGGAAGCACTGCCCGGCCGTGCAGCGGTCGGTCGTGCAGGGATCGTCGTCATCGCAGTTGATCTCGCCGCTCTGGCTCACGCACTGGCCGCCCATGCACACGGGCATGCCGCAATCGCTCGTGGTTCCGCCGCAGGCGCCGCCGTCGCCGACCGGAGCATGCGTGCACGTGCCGTTCTGGCAGCTGTCGGCGGTGCAGGCGTTGCCGTCGTCGCAGCCGGAGGCGCACGTGTTGCGGGGGCGAGTGCGCGTTGCGCCGCCCCAGCCCGAGCGCGTCACGCCGAAGCCCGGGTTGGAGATGATGCGCATGCCGCTCTCCTCCACCGTGGCCGGACCGATGTTGAGGAAGCGGTTGACCGAGTGGTCGAACTGGAAGAGGTCCACGACCGCGCCGGGCGGAAGCGCATCGCTGTTGGGAACCGTCACGCGCGCGGGCGGATCGAACACGACCCCCGGCGGCTGAATGCTCCAGGCCGGTCCCATGAAGCTGGTGCCGCCGGGCGGCGTCATCGGCACCTTGTCCAGATGCACCTGATTGATCGCGACGCGGCCGACCTTGGTGTTGTCCGGAAACGTGGCCGACCCCGCCAGCACGGTCAGCGTCATTCCCGGCACGCCCGGCATCTGCACGACGACGTCGCTGCTGCCGCCGACGATCTCGCCGATGCCGACCATCTCCGGCAGGCGCACCGGCCCGTTCGGCAGCGTGTTGGTCTTGCCCGCCACCGTCACCGTCTCCAGCGACAGTGCCGGAAACTTCTCCGTGCGCGGCGTCGTGCGTGGATCGATGAAGACGAAGATCTGGCCGACGCCCACGCCCTGCAGCAGGAACTGCCCGTCGGCATCGGTCTCGGTGACGACCTCGCTCTCGCCGTCGAGCGCAGTGGCGCGAACGGTGGTGATCGGGATCGGCGTGTTGGCGTCGTCCAGGACGATGCCCGCCAGCGAGGTCTGCGACGGATCGCCGGCGGCAACGGCCGAGGCGACGAAGCTCGCTTTCATGCTTTCGATGCCGGGGAAGTAGGCTTCGGCGACGTTGTTGTTGAGGCCCGTGGCCGGCCCGAGCGTGAACACGGCGCGCGCCACGCCTTCCTGGTCGGTCGCCGTCTCGATCGTCGCCTGCCCGTCGAAGGCGCCGGCGCCTGCGAGCACGCGAAACAGCACCGGCACCTCGGCCAGCGCATTGCCGTCCTCGTCGACGACCACGACTTCGAGCGGGGTCGGCAGCGGCGTGCCGACCACTCCGGTCTGGTTCTCACCGGCCACCGCACGGATGGCGTGCGGGAGCTTGGGAAACCCGCTGGCGCAAAACAGCGCCTCGCCGGCGGCGCCCACGGCGCTGGCGCGCACGCCGTTGATGCCGGCGCCGGCGCGCGTGCCGAGCGTCAGAACCGCCGCGGCGCGGCCGTCGGCGCCGGTGGTTCGCATCAGCGTGCGCTGGCCCTGCAGGTCGCCGCCGGCGAGCGTGCCGTCGCCGCGATCGACGACGAACGTGACGACGCGGCCGGCAAGGGGACTGCCGCCGTCGTCGCTCACTTCGACCACCAGCGGCTCGGCCAGCTCCTCGCCGACCACGCCTGCCTGCGCGTCGCCCGAATGCACGCGCACGGCGATGCCGGTGGGCGTGCGGCGCTCCACCGAAATGGATGCGCTTTTCTCGTTGCCGACGGCGTCCCTGCCGACGGCGGTGACGGTGTTCTGGCCGATCACCAGCGGCACGTCCTCGGCAACGAAGGTTCCCTTCTCCACCGACGCGGCGACACCATTGACCGTGACGGTGGCTCCGAAGGCGGCGCCCACCATGTCGTTGATGGCGCCGGTGACGACGATGGAGGCATCGGTGGTGACGAACCCGGCCGGCGGCGAGGTGATGGCCAGCGCGGGCGCGAAATCGTCGAGCGTGACGTGGAAGGAATCGACGCCCTGGTTGCCCGCGTCGTCGACCGCAACGGCAACGACGGCATTGGGACCGCTGCGCAGCGGGACCTCGGCGTGGAACTCGCCCCCGGCGATGACGGCGGCCACACCGTTGACGGTGACGCTGACCGCGTCCTCATCGACGCTTCCGCTGACGTCGACGGTGTCCTCGTTCGTCACGGCCAGCGCCGGCTCGTCCACGTCCAGGGAGAGCGCCTTGCAGTCGGAACCGTCGCAGTCTTCGTCGACCTCGTTGTCGCAGACCTCGGGCTGCGCCGGCAGCGGCACGCACGGATTCGGCACGCCCTCCACGCACAGCTCGACGGTGCGCTGGCAGAGGCCGATGCCGCACGTCTCCTCGCCGAAGCCTTCGTCGGTCTGGGCATCGCAATCGTCGTCGACGCCGTTGCACAGCTCGGTGGCGCCGGCGCAGAGCTGGCACAGATCGTTGCAGCCGTTCTCACCGGGAGGATCGCACTGCTCGCCTTCGTCGACCTCGCCGTTGCCGCAGTCCTCGCACGAGATGCAGTTGAAGGTGACCGGAAGGTTGACGGCCTTGCGCAGAACGGCCAGCGAGTCGCTGGCCGTGGTGGTGCCGTTGCCGTTGACGTCGCAGATGCAGAGCTCACAGGAAGACTGGCCGACGGCGCTGCGCAGCACGAACAGAGCATCGGACGCGGTGGGCCTGGTTCCGGTGCTCAGCGGCTGGCCGCAATCGCCGAGCGCGGCGTGCGAAGCGGGCGCCGTCATCGCGCAGGAGAGCGCCGTCAACGCAGTGCGGGCGAGGAACGTCTTCGCGATGCGCAACGCGCGTGCAGGCAATGGACGCGGAAGACTGGAACTGGACTCCCCCGGCACGACGCTCCTTTGTTCGTCGGTGCCGTATCGCGTGCACACCCTCCGCACGCAGACATCGCGCTGCCGCCGGCGGCAGCCTTCCCGACCGCGGGATCATGACTGCCGCTCGGGACTCCGGCAAGGCCCATCTGGGTCGAAGCAGAGATTGGTCTCGGGTTGTTCCGCGCAGATCGCGCGTGGCGGCGCCGGGCAGTGCCTGCCATGATGGCTGCTCCGACCTCTGCCGGGGGCAAGCCGGGTGATGATCACGTTCCGCCTTCGACATCGGCGCCTGCTGCCGGCCGCCCTGCTCGTGTTGACGGTTCTACCGGCTGCGCCGGCGCCGGCGCAGCTTCCGAGCGCCCGCCAGCGCGGCTGCTTCGTCGGCGTTCATCGCGCGGCCGTGCTCGCCGCCGAGGCTGCCGGCGATCGCATCCTCGAATGCACGGAGGCGACACTGGCCGGAAGGCTCCGAGGTCCGGCTGCCGGCGACTGCTTCACCAGTACCTCGCCGCGAATGGTCGCGGCAGCCGAACGAACCGAGTCGATGGAGCGCGCGCGTTGCGAGCAGCGGCCCGGCTTCGGCTCCAGCGACGCCGCGCAGCTTCCGGCCGCGGTCTCCGCCAGCTTTCCCCTTGCCGCCGCGTTCGGCGAGCAGGTGATCGATGCGCTGACGCCGGGCACCGGTGACGCCGCGCTCGCGCGCTGCCAGCTCGCCGTCGCGCGCGCCATCACCGAAATGACCACCGCGCGCCTGAAGAGCTTCCACCGCTGCACCCGCCGCGGCCTCAGAAACGGCAACCTTCAGAACGCCGTCGCGCTGAGCACCTGCCTGGACGGGCGCGGCCAGAGCCACGTCGAGGAAGCGCTGGCGCGCGCGCAGAGCAGGATCGCCGGGACGTGCGCGGATCCAGCGGTTCCGGTTGCGCTGCCGGGCCCGTGCGGCGATGGCGACCTCGCCGGCGTCGCCGCGTGCCTGGACCGCGCGGCAGCGTGCTCGGTGTGCGAGCGGCTCGAGCAGATCGAGGGCGCGCCGGCGCTGTGCGACCTCTACGACGACTCCACGCGCGACGGCAGCTGCAGCTTTCCGGCTGCGCCCGATCATTCGGTCGCGCGCGTGTGGAACGAGGCACTGCTCGAAGCCATCCGTCGCGACACGCCGCGTCCGACGGTGCATGCGCGCAACCTCTTCCATCTGTCGGCGGCGATGTACGACGCCTGGGTCGCGTACCACGGCGACGTCGAGTCGGCGTACCTGAGCGAACAGTCGCCGCTGGTGCAGGACGCCGATGCCGAGGTCGACGAAGCGATCAGCTACGCCGCCTTCCGCGTTCTCACGCACCGCTTCGCCGCCGGCGTCTCGGCCTACAACTCGCTGGTCAACTTCGACTACTGGATGCGGGTGCTCGGCCACGATCCGGGCGTCACGACGACGGCCGGCGGCTCGGCAGCGGCCGTCGGCAACCGCATCGGCGCCGCCGTCATCGCCCACGGTCTGACCGACGGGTCCAACGAGCAGGCCGGCTACGCCGACGACACCGGCTACTTTCCCGCCAACGATCCGCTCATCGTGGCGCAGCCCGGCGCGCCGATGAACGATCCCAACCGCTGGCAGCCTCTGGCCCTCGAGTTCCGCATCGAGCAGAACGGCATACCGGCGCCGAGCAACATCCAGACCTACGTCGGGCCGCACTGGGGCAATGTCACGCCGTTCGCCCTGACGCGCGAGGATCCCGGCGACATCTACGTCGATCCTGGGGCGCCGCCGCAGCTCGGCGGCGACGGCGACCACGAATTCAAGCAGAGCGGCCTTCAGGTCGTGCGCCTGAGCAGCGGCCTGGACGGCAACGATCCGACGCTGCTGAACATCTCGCCGGGCGCGCGCGGCAACAATCCCCTCGGCACGAATGCCGGCACGGGCCACGCGCTGAATCCGGCCACCGGGCTTCCCTACGAGGACAACATCGTGCGCCGCGCCGATTGGGCGCGCCTGACGGCGGAGTTCTGGGCCGACGGCCCGAGCTCGGAGACGCCGCCCGGGCATTGGAACGTGCTGGCCAACGAGGTCTCCTACGACCAGCGCTTCGAGCGGCGCTTGGGCGGCACCGGCGAGCCGCTCGATGCACTGGAGTGGGACGTCAAGCTCTACTTCGTACTCAACGGCGCCGTGCACGACGCCGCGGTGGCCGCGTGGGGAGCCAAGCGCGAGTACGACACGTCACGGCCGATCTCGATCATCCGTTACATGGCGCAGCGCGGGCAATCGTCGAACCCTTCGGGCCCGTCCTATCATCCGCTCGGCATTCCGCTCGAGGATGGCCTCGTCGAGATCATCACGGCGCAAAGCGCCGCGCCGGGACAGCGCCACGCGCATCTTGCGGCGTACGTCGGACAGGTTGCGGTGCGATCGTGGCTCGGGACGCCGAGCGATCGGGAGCACGAGGTCGGCGGCGTCGGATGGATCCGCGGCATCGAGTGGATCCCGTATCAGCTGCCCACGTTCGTGACGCCGGCGTTTGCCGCCTACGTCTCCGGGCACAGCACCTTCAGCCGCGCCGCCGCGGTGGTGATGACCAACATCACCGGCAGCGCCTTCTTCCCCGGCGGGCTGCACGAAGTGGAGAAGCTTCCCGGCAGCCTCGACTTCGAGTACGGGCCCGTGCAGCCGGTCACGCTGCAGTGGGCGACCTACTTCGATGCCGCCGACGACGCCGGCATCTCGCGCCTGTGGGGCGGCATCCACATCCGCGCCGACGATTTCGGCGGCCGCGAGATGGGCGCCGTCATCGGAGAGGATGCGTGGGAGCTGGCGCTCGCGTACTTCGGCGAATGACGCCGCCGCGGCGGCGCTACGGCCGCCGGCAGCAGATCGCGGCGCAGCTCAGATTGCCGGAGAACACGCCGTTGTGGTTGAAGCCCTTGCACAGGAAGCCGTCCTCGCTCGCCGAGGGCCGCGACACCGACAGCTGCTGCATGTCGAACGGATCGGTGCTGGATCCGCCGCCGCCCATGACGGCGTAGCCGATCGGGCACTGCGCGGTGACGCTGCCGGCGCTGGAAGCACCAAGCACGATGCTCTCGTTCACCTGCACGCAGTCGCGCACGCCGGGCGTGCAGCCCTTGATGCGAGCACAGCAGTCGTTGCCGGTGCCGTCCTCGATGCAGACCACGCAGCTCGGCGGTGGGATCGTGGCCAGCGGGCTGTCGGCGGCACCGAGCGGACAGACCATGTCGTCGTCCTTGACGACGCAGTTGCCGTAGTCGAAGGCGTGGTAGCCGAGGGCTTCGTTGCCGCCGTCGTACCATGCCACCAGGCCGGCGACGTTGGTGGCGGCAAGCGAGATCACGCCCGTCTTCTTGTCGATCTTCGCTTTGCAGGTGTCGGCGGCGTGCGCGGCGCCGGCGGCGACCAACGTCATGCACAGAATGGATGAAGCAGCGCGCGCGGCGCGGCGGCCTGTGGATGTCATGAATGAAGCCTCCTTCGGGTGCAGCCGTGGATCGGCTGCTCTCCCGAAGACGCGTTCCCTTCCGCGTCACGTCGTGCCGCTGCGGCGACCGTGTGGCGGCACCCGTCGCCGTCACTGCTGCGCACACTGCAGGATGAGCTCACTCATGGGGCCGCCCTCGGCCGCGCGCGTGAAAACGGCGGTCTCGGGGCCCTCGGCCCCACCTTTGCAACATGTGGGGCATGGTCGTAGAGCGAACGGAGGACGAGCCGGCTGCGCGGGAACGCTGTTTTTGGCCATCGTCAATAGTTGTCGAGCCACTTTCTGCTTGATGACCACTGTGCTGCCACGTAACCAGGATCGTCCGTTCGGCTCTCGGGAGGGGTCTGCTGGTGAAAAAGGTGGAAAAGGGAGTCCGCGCGACTCCGGCACAGCAACAACTCGAGCCCGGCGCCCAAGGCCGGCGCACTGATCGCAACGCCCTTCTTCGCACGGCACGTGCGGCCTCTGCGCTGACACGCGCCGGCGCCGGGGCCACGTTCGCAATCGCTGCGATTGTCCTTGGTTTTGGCGCTCTTGCCGCCGCGCAGGAAGGCTCCGGCACCGCGCCGAGCGCCGCTGCCGCCGGCGCCGATCCCAACGTCGACGTGCTGCGCAAGCTGCTCGGCGTGCCCGAGCCTCCTCCGCCGCCGGCGCCGGAGGCCGCGCCATCGCCCGCGCCGCCGGCCGCCGATCCGGCCGCCGCCGCCCCTGCAGCGCCCGCATCGCCATCCACAGACTCATCCACAGCCTCGCCGCAGCCTGCGCCCGCCCCTGCTTCTGCGGGCGCGCCGCCGCAGGCACCCCCGGTCGCAGCCTCGTCGGCCCCGTCGCCGGCGCCTGCCGAAGCGGCGCCCGCACCGGTTGCCGCACCGGCGCCGACGCCCGCGGCTGATGCTGCGGTCAAGGTCGAAGCGGCCAAGGAGCCGCCCGTCGTCGTCGCGCCGGTCGAGGCCGTGCCTGCACCGGCCGAAGCCGCCAGCCGTGCCAGCGAGGCGCCCGTTGCCGTCGAAGCGGCGAAGGTTGAAGCCATCGCCAAGGTTGGCGAGCCGGTCATGCCCGAGACGCCCGAGCCGCTCGTGCCTGCGCCTGCCGCCACCAGGCCCGCCGCCACCGAGGCGGCGAAACCCGCCAAGGACGAGGCTGCCAAGCCCGTGCCGGCCAAGGCCAAGTCCGTCGCGCCGGCCAAGGTCGCCAAGCCCGCGGCGCCGGCCAAGCCGGCCAAGAAGGAAGCGCCGGCCGTCGCCAAGCCGCCCAAGGCCAAGCCGGAGCCGGCGGTGGCCTCCGCCAAGAAGCTCGAGCAGCCGCTGCCGCCCGAAGAGGTGCCGGTCATCGTCGCGCCCGAGGACGCGCCGACGCTGGCATCGATCAAGCGCGACATGCCGCTGGAGTCGCCGCCGCCTCCGCCGGCCTCGATGCTGCAGTTCAAGGACGTGAAGGTGCCCGCGCCGGGAAGCGTCGTCTCGGCGGCCAACATGGCCGAGTACGAGCACCTGATCGGCCCGAGCGTGCAGTGGGCGCTGGGCCGCGGCGCCAGGCTGCGCATCGTCGCGCCCAAGCCGATGCCGCTCGAGCCCGCGCGCGCCGAGGCCACGCAGCGCTACCACGCGCAGGTCAAGCTGTCGGACGACAAGACCGAGCTGCTCAACTACGTCGCCGGCATCCCCTTCCCGTTCGTCACCGCCGACGAAGCCGATGCCGCGACCAAGCTGATGCACAACAACGCATCGCGGCTGATCGTCGACGACGTCGACATCCGCCATTTCAGCTGCGAGACCGGAAGCCTCGACGAGAACACGGGCCTGCAGATCGAGCGCGCCTACGTCAACGAGCACTTCCGCCGTCTCTACTACGTCAGCCGCTTCTATACCGAGCCGAAGCCGACCTGGAAGAACGCCGGCGGCGTGCGCAACCGCGAGCTGCTCTATCCGCTGCTCGAGCCGTTCGATCTCAAGGGCGCCGGCTTCACTTACAACCGCTACCTGGACGCCACGCGCCAGGACGACTCGTGGCTGTACTTCCCGCAGCAGAAGCGCGTGCGGCGCCTGTCGACCGCGCAGCGCTCCGAGGGCGTGTTCGGACAGGACATCGATCTGGACAGCTACGGCGGCTTCTCGGGCAATCCGGCCTGGACCGAGTGGCGGCTGCTCGGGGTCAAGACGATTCTGGCCTCGATGCACGGCGAGGGCTTTCCGCCCGACTGGCAGCCGGGCTCGGCCAACTTCCTGTTCGACGACGTATGGGAGCCGCGCGAGGTCTACGTCATCGAGGGCAAGTCGAAGCTTCCCGAGTACGCGTTCGGCAAACGCATCATCTACCTGGACCGCGAGAGCTGGCTGATCCCGTACACCGAGATCTACGACCTCAACGGTGGGTTGTGGAAGGCGCTCATCCAGACGGCGCGCTTTACGAAGAAGAGCTTCCCCGGCTCCAAGATCACCTACGACTACGAGCAGTTCTTCTACCCCGCGTTCGCGATGATCGACATGCAGTTCTCGCACTGCACGCGCTGCCAGCTGCCCTCGCCGCAGTATCCGGGCGAAGAAGGCTGGTACATCAACGTGGGCGAGCGCGAAGGCACCACCGAGGAAGTCTTCGAGGTCTCGAGCTTCATCCAGACCGGACGCTGAGAGACGGACGGATACCGGGAACGAGCATGGCCGAGGACATCATCGAAGAGCTGCGAAAGCGCCTGGCCGCTTTCGACAATGACGCCGAAGGGCGGCTCAGCCAGCTCGTCGTCGACGCCAAGCTTCGTGCGCTCGAGGACCTGATGGAGGCCGTCCACGACGAGCAGATCAAGGAGCTCGACCGCAAGAGGGACGGCGAGCTCGGGCTGGGCAACGACGAGAAACCGGGCAACGCGTGAGAGTGGCCGCGAGGAAGACGTGCAAGAGGATCGAGAGAGGAAACAGGTGCCGCTGGAGCCCACGCCGATGATCGAGGCGCTGCGCGATCGCATCGAGAACGCCAAACGCGACGCGGTCTCCTCCGTCGCCACGCTGCGCGAGACGCTGCGCCAGCGCGCCGCGCAGCTGACGCAGATCCGTGCCGACCTCGGCAAGGCGCTCGACGAGTTCGAGGAGCAGCGCCGTCAGCTCGAGGCCGAGCGCGCCGAGCTCGAGCAGCACGTCAATCTGACGCTCGACCCCAAGATCTTCGGGCAGGAGCTGCTCGAGCAGCGCGCGCAGCTCGACCGCGACCTGGCCGCGTTCGAAGCCGAGAAGAAGACCGTCCGCGATCGAACCGCCAAGCGCACCGAGGAGCTGACGGCGCGCGAGCGCGCGATCGCCGAGGCGCAGGACAAGATCGACGACGAGGCCCAGGCGCTGGCGCGCGAGCGCGCCGCCATGCAGGCCGACCAGCAGATCGCACGCAAGGAGCTGGCCGACCGCCAGAAGGAGCTCAACGCCGAGCGCGCCGACCTTGCCCGCCGCATCGAGGCGCTGGAGGCCGACCGCGCCAGGGGCGAGGCCGCGCTGGCCGCGCGCTCTCGCGAGCTGGACGAGCGCGTGCTCGAGATCGAGGCGATCCGCCGCAAGATCGACGAGGAGACCGCCGCCATCCAGGCGCGTCTTGCCGATCTGGCCAAGCAGGAAGCCGACGCCGAGCGCGAGGCCAAGCTGCGCAACGCGCATCTGGAATCGCAGCTGCGCAAGCTCGAGGCCGACCGCGTGGCCCTCGAAGGCGAGCGCGAGCAGGCCCGCCTCGCCCATCAGGCGCGCATCTCCGAGATCGAGGCCAAGGCGCTCGAGGTCGAGCAGCGCCGCGCAGGCCTGGAGCGCGAGCGCACCGCGCTGCTCGCCGACGTGCAGGCGGAGAAGGACGGGGCACGAGCGCTGACCGCCAGGCTCGAGGAAGAGCGCTCCGAGCTGGACCGGCGCATGGCCGCGCTGGAGGAGCTGCGCGCACGGGCGCAGAGCGAGGCCGCCGAGCGCAGCGCCGCGCTCGCCGAGCGCGAGGCGCAGATGTCACGGCGCGAATCCGAGCTCGCCGCCGCGCTGGCGCAGCGCGAGCGCGACATCGCCGCACGCCATGCCGAAGCCGAGGCACGCGTGCGTGCGACCGCCGAGCTGGAGACGTGGCTGGCCGACTCGCGCCGTCGTCTCAGCGACGGCCTCGAGGCGCTCGAAGCCGATCGCAAGAAGCACGAGGAAGCCAGTGCCGCCCTTGCCGCCGCGCGCGCCGAGCAGGAGCGCGCATTCGCGGCGATGCGCCAGGAGCTGGATGCGCGGGAGGCCGCGATCGGCCGCGACCGCCAGAGCATGGAGGCCGAGGTCGAGGCACGCCTGGCCGCCGCGGCCGAGCGCGAAGCCGAGCTGACCGCCACCGAAGGGCGCCTGCTCGCCGACCGCGAAGCGCTCGAGAGCGAAATCGCCGATCTCGAGACGCGCGCCGCGGCCGAGACCGAGCGCCTCTCGGCCCGCCAGGCCGAGCTCGAGCAGGCCCGCGCCGCGCTCGAAAAGGAGCGCGCGCAGCTTGCCCACGAGCAGTCGCGCCTGGAACAGGCGCGGGCCGACAAGCTCGCCGAGCTTGCCGGGCTGGAGACGTGGCTGGCCGAGTCGCGCGCGCGTCTGGCCGCCGAGCTCGAATCGCTGGAGCGCTCGCAGGCAAAGCATCAGGCCGACGTCGAGCAATGGTCGCAGCGCGCGCAGGAGCGCGAGCGCGCGATCACCGAAGCCAACGACCTGCTCGGGCAGGAGCGCAGCAAGCTGGCGCAGGAGCGCGCCGAGACGCGGCGCAAGCTCGACGACGAGCGGCTCGAGCTGGAGATCCGGCAGGAAGAGCTCGAGCAGCAGGCGCAGAAGGCCCGCGCGGCGCTCGACGAAGAGAAGGCGGCGCTGCAGGCGGCCATCGCCGAGCGCGAGGCGAGCCTTGCGGCGCAGGAGCAGGCGCAGCGCGTGGCGCTCGAGCAGGAAGCCGCGCAGCAGAAGCAGAAGCTGGAAGCCGAGGCGGCCGCGCAGAAGCAGGCGCTCGACGGCCAGGCCGCCGAGCAGAAAAGCAGGCTGGAGGCCGAGGCCGCCGCGCAGAGGCAGAAGCTGGAGGCCGAGTCGGCCGCGCAGAAGCAGCGCCTCGACGAAGAGGCCGCCGCGCAGAGGGCCGCGTTCGACGCCGAGACCCGGGCGCAGCGCGACGAGCTGGCGGCGCGCGAAGCGGCGCTGGCCGCCGAGATCGAGGAGCGGCGCACGCTCCTGGCCGAGCGCGAAGCCGAGCTGGAACGCGGCGCCGAGGAGCTGCATCGCAAGCACGACGCCGTGCAGGCCGAGATCGTCGCGCTGGAGGAGAAGGCCGAGGCCGAGTTCCTCGCGCTCGACGCGCGCGACCATGCTCTTCAGCAGCGAGAGCAGGAGCTGGCCGCGGCCCGCACGCAGCTCGAGCGCGAGAAGATCGAGCTCGAACGGGCGCGCGCCGACAAGCTGGCCGACCTCGCCGGCCTGGAGAACTGGCTGGCCGACTCGCGAGTTCGCCTGCAGCAGCAGACCGAGCAGCTCGAGGCCACGCGCGCCAGGGTCGAGCGCATGGAAGCCGAGACGCTCGAGCGGATGCGCAGCTCCGAGCAGGAGCTGACCGCCTCGCGCAGCCGGCTGGCCGAGGAGCGCGAGGCGTTCGAGACGTCGTGCCGGCAGATCGAGGAGCGCCACCTCGCCGAGCAGGCCGCGCTGACCGAGCGCGAGCAGGCGCTGACCGCGACGGCCGAGCGCCTGCGCGAGGACCGCCAGGCCCTGGAAGAAGAGCTGGCTTCGCTCGAGAAGCAGGCCGAAGCCAAGGCTGCGCAGTTCGCCGAGCAGGAAAAGACCATCACGCAGGCCGGCGAGGAGCTGCGACGCAAGCGCGAGCAGGCACGCGCCGAGCACGAGTCGCTCGAGGAGCGGGCGGCCGTTCGCCGCGCCGAGCTCTCGGGCCTGGAGAACTGGCTGGCCGCCGCGCGCGCCCGGCTCGAGGAGGAGCTCGGGCAGCTGGCCACCGAGCGCGAAGAGATGCGCAAGGAGCGCCAGCGCCTGCGCCGCCAGGCCGCCTCCCTGCTCAGCGACCTCGCCGACGACGACGGCGCAGGCCGCGATTCGTCTTCGGACAGCCAGGCAAGTAAAAGACTGGTTCCATGAACGACACCGTCATCGAACAGGCTCGCAAGCTGACGGGTGTACAGGGCGCGGCGCTGGTGCGCCCGCCCGGAACGGTGGCAGCCTCGAACATCGAGTCGAAGCAGCTCAACACGTTCTTCGAGCTGCTCTATCGCACCGCCTACGAGCTCGACCGCAAGGCCGGCCTCGGAAACGTCTCGGCCGTCGTCGTCAAGACCGACAAGGCCGGCGATCTCTCCCTTCTCATCCACGATCAAAAAGCCCTCGCTCTGGTCTCCGAGGGCTCACGCCCGCTCTCGGAGCTGTCTGCGGAGGTCAGAGACCTGCTTCGGTAGAGGTGGCTGTGCGGACGCTGTTGCGGGATCTAGCAACTCTGAAAGGAGTCCACGGCGGCTACGTCGTGCGCAAGGGCGAGGTGCTCGCGTCGTCGTTGCCCGAAGACCGCACCGATGCGCTGTCGGCTGCGCTGGAGGCGATCGTCAAGATCGGCGAAGGGCTGTCCAGGATCGACGCGCGCTTCGAGGAAGTGCGCATCGAATTCGGCACGCAGTCGCTGATGGTGATGCCGGTCGACGACGGCTTCACGCTCGGACTGCTCACGGGCGAAGACGTCGACCTTCCGCTTCTGCGCGCGGTGATGGCTTCGAGCGTGCGACAGCTCCGGCGCATGGCCGAGCTGCCGCCGCGTCCGATCGAGGAGCCCAGGCTGCCGCCGCTGCCCGAGCTTCCCGACGTCGTCGTGGCACCGGCGGCCCCGGATTTCGAGGCACCGCCCTTGGTCGCGCCTGCAGCACCGGCCGTCGAAGCGGCGCCGGCCGTCGAGCCCGCGCAGGCCGCGGGCGCCGCCGCGGGCGCATCGCAGAAGGCGCAGCCAACCGCTGCGCCCACGCCGGCGGCTCCGCCTGCGGACGCACCGCCCAAGCCCGAAGCGGCCAGGCACGCGCCGGCCGCGCCCGAAACCAAGCAGGCGCCGCAGCAGGCGGCCGCGGCGCAGCCGGCTGCCAGGCAGGCCGCCGCGCCCTCGCCCTCGACCGCCAAGCCCGCTCAGCCCGCCAGACCGTCGCCGGCCGAGCAGGCTCAGCGAGCGCGCGAGGCCAAGGCCGCGCAGCATGCGGTGCAGCAGGGCAAGGGCCGCGACGAGCAGCGCAAGCCCGAGCCGCAACGCAAGCCGCCGGCGGCGCCGGAGCCGCCGCGCGCTCCGGCCCGCGACGACTGGGACGCCGAGACCGTGCTGCCGAAGATCCGCGACCTGCTCACCGAGGCCATCGGCCCCGTCGCCCGCGTGACGTTCAAGCGCGGCGTCGCCAAATGGACCGATGCCCATGCGCCGACGCTGGGCAATCTGCCGGCGCTGGCCCGGATCCTCGCCGCCGACCTCGGCTCGGAGGCCGAGAAGAAGAAGTTCGTCGACGCCGTCGAGCGTTTGCGACAGGGCTGATTCTCGTTCAGGCAGGGCTCGTTCCAGGCCATCGCGCAAGGTATGAGGTTCAGACGGGGCGTGGGGGGCTCCCCTTCCGCGTACACTGAGGAGTGTCGTCCTTGAACAGCATCCGCAACAAGATCCTCCTGGCCATCGCGCTGGTGACGCTGCCGCCGATGCTCGTGCTCGGCTGGTACGGCGGCGACCAGGTCGAGAAGGCGCTGCGCGAGCAGGGCCTGCAGCGCCTCGACACGCGCATCAACGGCCTGTCGGCCCAGATGGACAAGGTGCTCTCCGGCACCGACGGCGATCTGCTGCTCCTGGCCGACGCCCCTTCCCTCTCGCAGTACTGGCTTGCGCTCGACAGCGGCGACGCCGTTCTCATCGAGGCAGCCAAGAAGAACCTGGCGCAGACGTTCACGCGCCTGCTGCAGATCCGCGGCAACTACCATCAGGTGGCGTACCTGGACGCCACGGGCATGGAGAAGATCCGCGCGCAGCGCGGCGCCGGCGACTCGATCATGATCACGCCGGAGACCAGGCTCGAGAACAACGCCAGCCGCGCGCTCTACACCGAGGCCAACAAGCTGCAGAGGAGCAAGGTCCACGTCACGCCGATCGAGCTCAATCGCGTGTCGGGCAAGCTCGAGGAGCCGCACCGGCCCGTCATCCACTACAGCACGCCGGTGTTCGACGCCTCGTCCAGAAAGCGCGGCGTCCTGGAGATCACGGTCAACGCCCGGCCGATGCTCGAGCTGGTGGCGGCGGCGCCCGAGCAAGGCGAGACGCTGCTGCTCGTCGACGCCAGCGGCGCCTACCTGAGCCATCCCGACAAGGACAAGGAATGGGGCGGCACCAACGACCTCGGCACTGCGCACAACCTGGCCACCGACTACCCGCGCCTGAGCGCCGCCGTGCTCAGCGCCAAGGGGCCGCTGCACGACGAGAGCGCCGAGATGATCACGATCGCGCGACCGATTCCGGTCCCCGGCGTGCCCGACAGACAGCTCGGCGTGCTCGTCGACATGATGCCGAGCAACGTCCTCTACGCATCGGCGCGGCGGCTGCGCAACAACTTCTGGATTCTGACCGGCGGCGCCCTCGCCTTCGCGCTGATCGTCGGCGCCGCGGTGGCCTACTACATCACGCGGCCGATCTCGGCGCTGACCGTCGCGGTCGACCGCATGAGCCGCGGCGAGCTCGAAGAGCCGATCCGCGTGACCTCCGGCGACGAGATGCAGAAGCTCGCCGAAGCCATGGAACGTCTGCGCAAGTCCATGAAGCTCATGCTCGACAAGTTCGAGGACTGATTCGGCAACGCCCAGTTCCGGCGGCCCAGAGCCGTCGGTGGCCCCGCACCGTCCGTGCGGCCGCTGTCGCGTGATGTTGGCGGCCCGGAGCCGTCGGTGGCCCAACGACGTCAGTACGGCCGCTGTCCGGTGATGTTGCCGGCGGGCCCGTAGTTGCAGACGATCGAGTGGTCGTAGGTCAGGTTGGGGCAGTGCGAGGTCGCGCAGCCCACCTCCTTCGTGTTCTCCCAGACCAGCTGCGTGTAGTGGCCGCAGATCTTCGTCGGCAGGCAGGTGTTCGTCTCGTAGACGTACCACTGCTTCTCGTCCTCCCACGCATCCATCGCCGTCTGGTAGTGGAAGGGCTGGTTCTGCGCGTAGATGTTCTCGCCGACCTTGTAGGGATGCCCCTCGTGCCGGTTCGGGTTGTGGTCGATCGCGCCCGACGGCGCCTGCACGTCCACGCATGCGTCGGCCCATTCCTGCGCCGTGGCCGCCAGCGCATCGCTCCACACGAGCGGCCCCACGCCGACGTCCTCGCGAACCTCGTTGTGCGCCTCGGTGATTCCCTCGAGATGCGGCGGCTCGCCGATGGTCGTCGTGGTGGTGCTGGTGGTTGTCGTGGTCGTCGTCGTCGAGGTGGTCGTGGTCGCGCAGGCGGGACAATCGAGCGCGATGTCGTGTCCGACGGCGGCCTTGAGGATGGTCAGCGCATCGCTGGCAGTGACCGCGCCGTTGTCGTTGACGTCGCAGACGCACATCTCGCAGGAGCCGCTGCCGACCGCGGTCCGCAGCGTCGAGAGGGCATCGGAGGCGACGGGCTGCTCGCCGGTGCTGGCGGGCTGGCCGCAGTCGCCCTGCTCCGAGTGCGCGCTGGATGCGCCGAACACGAGAACGATCGTAAGAGACACGAAGACGCGCATGGACATGACGGTGCGCGATGCACCGAACGGTCGGACCATGCAATCGGCGGGAATGTTCGAACGGCGGCCATCGGCGAACGCCGTCGGGGAGGCCGCCATCTCTCTTTCCCATCCGCGGGCCCGTGCGCCGCGCGTCTCTGCCTACGGCTGCACCGAAATGCTGCACGTCCCGGGGTTGGAGCGGAACGCATCGTAGGTGCGCCCGTTGTAATCGGTCTGCCCGTTGGGCGCCGGGGCCGGGATCGCCGCACTCTCGGTGACGTTGGTGACGCCGTAGGCGTGCTGATTCCAGATGCGCCGCGTCGGGAACCATTCCTGGAGCAAGGCTCCCCAGACGCCGACGCCGTTGGGATGGTCGTTGCCCTCCGAGCACGACGAGGAATCGTTGTTCGAGGGAACCAGGATCTCGGCGCTGCCGTCGTTGTCGGCATCGGCGATGGTGGGGCTCTCGATGCGCGTGCGGCTCGGGGAATTGTTCTTGAAGTAGACCGCGCCGTTGCGGCCGTCATAGACGCGCAAATGGCATTCGTCGTTGTAGGCGATTTCCCTGACGCCGTCCCCGTTGAAATCGAATGCGGCCGATGCCGTCACGCGGCTCGAATCGTCCTCGGTGACGCGCAGCCATCCGTTGTGCAGGCACACGCAGTTGCCGCGCGCGCAGACGGCGCCCTCGGCGCACTCGTCGTCGCCCGCGCAGGTGGCGCCGGGCGCGCGCGCCGGGTTGCCCTGCAGCCCGCTGGCCGTGTCGACGAACGCATTGGGCCAAGCCGGGCATGCGGCCGAGACATCCTGGAGGTCGTGCGCCACGTAGCGTGTGCCGAAGGCGACGCCGATCTCGGGAAAGCCGTCGCCATCGAAGTCGTCGAGGACGGGGGCTCCGCCGTCGGTGCCCAGGCCGAAGTTGACGTTCCGCTGCAGGGCGCCGGTCTGCCCGTTCAGGATCAGCAGATGTCCCTCCGCGACGATCACGACCTCGGCCGTGCCGTCGAGCGGATTGTCGGGACCCGGCGCAAGCAACGGATCGGTGCCGAGAACGTCGCCGACGGCGCACAAGCCGTCGCGCTGCGCGTTGGGGATGGCGGCGGCGCCGTTGACGGTCTGGCCGTCCCAGACCACCGCGAGGCGTCCCTGGCAGAAGTCGCTCATGTCGCCGACCGCGCATTCGGCGATGGTCGAGACGCCCGAGGGCGGGTCGGGCATCGCATACACCGTGGTGCCGGCCACGATCTCAAGCCGGGCGTCGCCCTGGATGTCGGCTACGCAGGAGATCGGTCCGAGCCCCTGCAGGCCGTTCATCAGGCTGCCGCTGAACTTGTCGACGAAGACGAGGTCGCCGTTGCCGTCGTGGCCGAGTGTGAAGGCGTGACGGCCGACGACGATCTCGGCAAAGCCCTCGTTGTCGAGGTTGGCCAGCGCCGGCGCCGGAGTGGCGTAGCTGCTCCACACGTTCGGGCCCGTCTCCGTGATCGGATTTCCGGTATTGCTCAGGATGGTCAGCCCGGAGTTCTCGTTCGCCACGACGATCTCGGGCACGCCATCGCCGTCGAGGTCGCCGATGGCGGGAACCGACGTGGAATTGGCGGTCGCGTTCGTGCACGGGCAGCTCAGCGCCAGCGAGTCGCCCTCGTGCCAGACGGTCGAGCCGCAGGTGGCGAAGAAGTCGTTGCCCTTGCTCGGCCCGCCGCCGTGGATGGCGCGCACGACGCCGTTCAGCGAAATGTCCGAGTTGCAGTAGGAGAGGAAGACGATTTCGGGGAAGTCGAGCTCGTTGATGAAGCCGTCGCCGTTGTCGTCGTCGAGATTGGCGACGAGCGGCGTCGAGGACACCTGCGAGGAGGCCGGAAATGGGGCGCCGGCGGCGTCGCGATTGGCGATGCCGGTTCCGCCCCATTGGATTTCGGCGACCGGAAGGACGCCGGCGAACAGGAACGGCTCGTCGCACGCTTCGGGGCCCGCCACGCATCGATCGGCGACGCATTCATGGCCGGCCGGGCAGTCCCAGTCGTCCTGGCACGCGCACCACGCATCGCCGCCGCCGGCATCCACGCAGCCGTCGCCGGCCGAGGGACTCTCGCATACGGTCGTTTCCACCGAGCCGCCGTCGGCGCCGCACTGCTGCAACTCGGTATCCGAGCAGGCAAGGGCATCGGGCGTGCAGACGTCGGCCACGCAGAGGCTGCCCGAGCAATGCTCGGCCTCGCTGCAGTCGCTCGAATCGGCGCAGCCGGTGCACAGCGGAATCGGATCGCCGGCCGGCGGCGCCACCGTGTTCGTGCAGTAGGTGGCGATCGCCGCCAGCAGATCGTCCGCGCTTCCCGCGCAGGCGCCTTTCTTTTCTGCTTTCGCCAGGGCGGCGATGAACTTCGCTTCGGCTATGTCGGTGCAGTCGGCGGGCGTATCGGATGCCTGGCATTGGAGCGCCGCCGCTGCGTACTTCGAAGCCGCCTTGCGCTTTCTTGCCTCGCAGGCGGTGGCGCCCGACGGGCCCGCCGCCGCCACGGCTGCCGGACAGGAAAGGACGCGCGGCTCGCACGTCGCGTAGGTGCCCGAGCAGCCCGGCCCGATCTTGATCAGCTTCTTTTCGAGCTTGCCGAGCTTCTTGGCCAGACACGCGGCTTCGTCGTAGGAGGCGTCGAGAAGCCCCTTGTTATGGCAGGAGATCGCGCCTTTCTCGGCCTTGCCGAGCGCGGCCAGCTTGGAGGCCGTGCACTTGTCGGAGGCCTCGGCCGGCGCGAGCAGAGCGGCGTGCACAACGATGCAGAACGTGGCCAGGAATGCGCGCTCGATCATGTCCGACTCCTTGCAACGCCGGGGGAAGCGGCGGCGCCGGATGATGGACCGCGAACCGAATTGTGACAATTCCACCCATGCGGGTGACGCTGCGCATACGTTCTCGCCTCGGGTCCCGATCGTCCGCAAAGGAACGACTCGGGACCCGACGTCGTTCGCTACTTGTTGTGGACGAGGATGCGCCCGGCGCCCACGAAGTAGTTGTGAAGCCCGCCGACCTCGATGTTGTAGACGACCGGCGCGGCCCCGGAGTCCTCGAGCGGCGGCGCCGCCCGGAACAGATCGGTTGTCGCCACGGACACACGCTCGAGCTGCGGATTGCTCGCCGAGGCGCCGGCGCGGCGGCGCTGGGGCGCGACGTAGCCGGCGTAGAACGTGGACGCATCGACGCTGCGATTGAACGCCACGGCCACGCCTGCCTCGCCGCGCGAAACGAGACGGTCGCCGACGGCCAGATCCCTTGCCTTGACCCATCCCCTGCCCTCGACGCGGAAGGGATGCTCGTCGGTGGTGCGGATGGTTTCGGTGCCGGCGCCGACCTCGCGCAGCGCCGTGCCGGGGCGCCGGTAGATGCGGGTGACCGGCTGCAGGACTTCCCTGCCCGCGGCCTCGTCGAAGGACCAGACGCGATCGCCGAGCGAGAGGTCGCGGATCGGGCGCGGGCCCTGCTCGGTGGAGACGATGGTGTCGCCGCGGAAACAGAAGCCGCCGTCGATGGGCACGCCGGTGATCTTGCAGGCTGGCTTGTCGCCGAAGGTGGCGATGAAAGCCTGCGTCTGCGTTTCATTGAACCCGAACAGCGTCGGCAGATCCTTGCCGCACGAGTAGGAGGCCGTCAGAACATCGGTGCCGCCGTCGAGGTCGCCGTCCTTGTCGTCGTCCTTGCCGGTGATGCTGCCGCTGCACGACTCGACGGCGGTGGGCGGAACGTCGAAAAAGGACGTCATGTTGGCCTCGTCCCAGGCCGCCGCCTCCACGACCACGAACGCCTTCTGCACCACCTTGGCCGATTTGGGTCCGACCTTGAACAGCTCCGGCTCCAGCAAGTACACCGCGAAGGCATCGTTCGCATGAACCGAGCCCCGGCAGAACATGGCGCCAAGATAGTAGGTGAAGGGAATGCTCGCGGCCCGGCCAATCCCCGCGAACTTGCCCTCGGCCTCGTTGTCGACGACGGTGGCCCCGAACTGAACGTGATCGGGACGCGGCTGCGCGGTTGCAGGCATGGCGGAAAGGCCCAGCACGGAGAGGGCAAGAGCAAGATTGCGGACGTTGTTTCGCATGACGGCAGGCTCCTCTGGATCGGATCGCGGGAGTGTCGAGGATCGGCGGAGCTGACACCACAAGGCGCGGGGCGGGCGCACCTGCGCGCTGCGATCGGGTCTTGGCGTCCAGGCCAATGACGGCGTTCCATCCGAAGCGCTGGATTCTCTTGCTATTCCAGCGAGGACGGCACTACCGCACGTCCGGCGCGTAGCTCATCGTACCACCAGTCGGCGAAGCCGTTACGGATCAGCCACTCGATGCGGTCGCCTCGCCATACGACCTTCTCGCGTTCATACGGCGACGGCGCATCGACGAACTTCTCGCGCACGGCATTCTTTACGAGCTCGAGGTCCTCGCGCACTGCCGGGATGTCGCGCATGCGCACGTTCCAGCGGCTGAGGTTGCGATGATCTTGCAGCGAAATCCCAAGAGCGCGCAGCGAGGTGAGGTGCGGGAACAAGGCGAAGTCCGCGATCGAAAGCGAGCCGCACAGGTACTCGCGTCCATCCAGCGCCTTCTCGAGCCGGCTCAGAACGATGCCGATGTCACGCATGCCGGCCTCGACCAGTCCCGGCGGCGGCTGGTCGTGTCGCTGCAGGGTCGGCCAGGTCCACAACGAGATGTCGTGGGTCAGCGCATCGATCAGGCCGTCCGCCAGACGCTCCCAGGCGCGCGCCTCGACTCGCACCGCGGGATCGGCCGGCAGCAGCGCAGGCTGCGGATAGCGGTGCTCGAGGTAGGCGACGATGTCGGAGGAATTGACGACGATGAGCCCGTCATCATCGAGCACCGGCACCTCGCCGCGCGGATTGACCGCATGCAGGTCAGCGAGCTCGGAGACGGCCAGCGAGTCTTTGCGCTCGTAGTCGAGGTTCTTGTGCGACAGGACCAGACGCACCTTGCGGGCGAAGGGGCTGAACGGATTGTCGTAGAGGATTCTTGCCATGGGTGGCCTCGCTTGTGAGAACGGGCGCAGCACGGGGTTGGCATCTGCCGCTTGGCGGTACGCCGCTCAGCCGAGGAATACATTGTCTCCGTGCCACAGCAGTGCCTCGCGTGACGGCTGGTCGCGCTCGGCCTTCGGCACGTGGATCTCGCGCCCGTGCAGCGGGTAATAGGAACGGCCGTTCTCGAAATCCGCCTTCAGGCGCGAGCTGACCAGGAATCTGCGGTCGGCGTCGATCGTCACGTAGCCCTTGTCGAAGAGGCGGTGGATGTCCGAGCGCAGGAGCAGGCCGTTGCTGACGCGATGCTCGCCGTCGCGGGAGTAAGGCCGGATGTGCGCGGCCTCCAGCGCCGGCAGCGAGTGCTCACCGGTGATGGCGCAGGCACGCGCATAGGCGTCGGTGACGGCGATGCGAAAGATGCCCTGCCCTACGCGCGGCATCACCAGCGTCGGTTTGCCGTATCGCTCCTGCGGCGCGGCGTCGGCAACGAGCATCGGCTGCGCGAGCGCCGCGCCCGACTGCACTCGCGCCAGGCATTCGCGGTAGATGCGGGCGCCCTCGCCGCTCTGGAGCTCCTCGGCCTTGCCCTGCACGGTCTGTCCCTTCCAGTCGGCGGGACCGGCTATCCATTCGCTGCGCTCGAAGAACGCCGGCGATCCGATCATCAGGCAGCCGACGTTGTAGCGACCGGCGGCATCGCGACGGTCGCCGGGCCGGTACTTCTCCAGGCGGAAGATCATTGCATCGAAGGTGGCCGCGCCGTTGCGCTCGCCGAAGGAATCCCAGGCCAGCCATGCCGGCAGCACCGAAGCGCTCGCGAAGATTCCGAACCCGCAGACGGCGTGGGCGTGCGCGGCCTTGAGCTTGAAAAAGACGGGCGTGCCCGGAGCGGTGCGGTGGAAGGTGGTGGCGCCGGAGGGCTGCCAGAAGTTCACTTCGTCCAGCGGCTGGCGGTCGCGCAGGAAGCTGTACCAGTCGAAGTCGGTGTTGAGGATGAGGCCTTGCACCGACGGCGAGGATAGCGGGCGGGGCGGGATAGGCCCAGGCGGTGCTGCACGACGAAGAGTTCAGCCGACGAACAGTGCTGCGGCCAGGGCGAGCAGCGCGAGAATGACGATCGTTCCGATCCAGGAACCGCTGCGGGTCTGGCCCCGCCGCCAGCCCTCCTGCTTGGTATATCCGATTCCCGTGCCCGGCACGGAGACGTTCACGCGCTTTCCGCGAGGTCCGATGCCGATCCGAAGACCGCGAGTGCCGCCGCTCACGCCCACACCTGACTTCGACAGTTTGACGCGAAAGCCGCCGCCGAGGTTGATGCTTCTGCGAAAGTTCCAGCCCATGGTGCGCCCTCGGCGACGATAGTCTGTCGTGGGCGGGGTTCATACAACTACGTGGCGGGCTCTGCGATGAGCGTGCCCAATCCGTGTAAGGCGCCGTCTTTCGACGGCACTCGCCATCGACGAGCATCATCGCTCGCGAGCGCCGCCTCGGTGGCTTCAGGAAGACGTCGGATCTTCCGCGGCCGCATCAACAGCGCGGCGCCGGCGGATCATCACGGCGTCGAGCTCGGGCAGGTCCAGGCCCCCGTTGAACATGTCCACGGCGAAGACGACGTCGAGGTCCCCCCGGTGGCCAAGCGTACCAGAGACAGCGCGCGCGGATCGAAGGTGGTGGCGCCCGAGTGCACGGCGGCGGCACGCACATCAGCTGCCGCGAAGAACTAGCGCATGGAATTCGCGTGGCGCTTGGAGACACAGAAAGCCAGCGTGCGTCGCTCGTCGCGGCGCGGCGGCTGTACTGATCGAGCGCATTGGCGGCGCGTGTCCGCGTGGCGACCGCCGTCTCCAGCTGGGTTTCATCGAAGCGTCCACTACGCTAGGGGATATTGGTGCAAGTCCACGTTGTCGGGCACGCCACAGTGGCCGAACGGCGCAAGCAGATTGCGGCAGATGCCCTCGGGAAAGTCGCAGCCGGTCGTCTTGCGAGACTACGTACGCAGGAATACCTTTGCCCCGAGGGACGGTGTTTCATGGGAAGCAAGAGAAAGCGCCAGCCTGCCGCCTGGATCGAGTCGGTATGCTTGAAGTGCGGATGCTTGCTGCGGTACCGCAGCAACTGGTCGCATCCGCCTCGGGTCTGCGGATCTTGCCGCGCGCATATCGTGAATATGAATAAGCTAACAGGCTTGAGCGGCCTTCGTGCCAAGTTCGTGCAGGGTGGGTCTCCTGGAAGTAGTCGGACCGGCAGGCGGCGGCCGACATAGGTCGATTGGGCTTGCCCTAACACTGATGGCAACGCGACCGCGCAGTGCTTTTCTGATTCGTCGTACCGGCGTTAGATTCCGTGCCGCACAATACGAAACCGGGGTGCGCTGCGTTTGACCAGATGTCTCAGGAGGCACAAATGACGATTGCAGAGGCAGCAGAGCAGATACTTATCGCATCGCGTGAGCCGATGCATGCGGCCGCGATCGCAAAAGCTATCGCGGAGAAGGGGCTCTACGTTTTCCGAGCAAAGGATCCAGGCAGCATGGTTGCTGGAGCTCTTTACAAGCGCATACAAACGCTGGGTGACGACTGTGCAGTGAAGAAAGTGGGGCCGAGCCAATTCACCGCACGCCGCTAGTAGATTTTCGATCTGCTGGACTCCAAAATGATCAACGAAGACGCGGCTTTCAATGTAGGTACCTGTGACGCCACGCAACGCGCCGATCTACTGCGCTCTCGTGCCAAAACTGCGATGCACCGGGACGTGTGTTCGCGGCCAATTGCCATCGCCCTCTCGGAAGGGTTGATCCATCGTGAATGCAGCGTCTTTGATTACGGTTGCGGACGCGGTGCAGACATCCGCTTTCTGCGTAAGCAGAAGGTCGTTGTCGATGGCTGGGATCCGCATTACCGGCCGAATGTCGACCGTATACCCGCAGATGTCGTCAATCTCGCCTACGTCCTGAACGTCATCGAAGACCCCAGTGAACGGAGTGAGACGCTAAGAACGGCGTACGAGCTTGCAAGGCAGCTGTTGGTCGTTAGCGTACGCGTCGATCGTGCGCTGGAGCCCGTCGCTGACCTCGCCGACGGCCATCTTACGCGAACGGGCACATTTCAAAAAATCTACGACCAGACCGAGTTCGTGACCTATGTAACTGAAGTGCTCGGCGTAAAACCCCAGGTTGCAGCTCTTGGGATCGTGTACATTTTTAAAGACCCCGCTATCCAGGCTCGGTTCGTCGCCAATCGCGCATTCACGCGACGGCTAGAGTATCGAAGCGACCTTATCGCCGAATTCAAGGCGGACCGCATTGCGCGTCGGTATGTTCGGCGCGCACATGAACTGGGACGTGTGCCCTTGCCGGAGGAATTCTCTTCGTACGACGTTCTGTGTGAGCGATTCGGCTCTCCACAGCGCATCGAACGGTTGCTGCTCAGTCAAATCAACCGGGAAAGCTTTGAAGGGACGCGAGAACAGCGCAAGCACGACATCCTGACCTTTCTTGCCTCGCTGCGTCTACAACTGGTACCGCTTCCGGCCGCGGCAGACTTACAGCGCACTGTCCGTGCAGACATTCGCGGCCTTTGGGGAAGTTACCAGCGTGCGTTGAAGGAGAGTGAACGATTGCTGTTCAGTCTCGGCAATGCCGACGTCGTGAGCAAGGCATGTCGGGAGGCGGGGGTCGGAAAGCTGTTGCCAGAAGACCTCTATTTTCATACCTCTGCTGAAAGCGATCTTCCCGCCGTATTGCGACTACTGCTTTGCGCCGCTCGATCGGTGACCGGCGACGTAGCCTACGACGTCGTCAAGGTCCGCCTGGACGGCCGCGCGATCTCGTTCCTCAAGTACAACGATTTTGATGGCGACCCGCATCCGACGCTGTTCTATAGCGTGCGCGTCTATCTGCCGCGCGCGTCATACCAGATCAGGCATTTTGGCAAGTCAGACAACCCGCCAATCCTCCATCGCAAAGACGCGCTCGTATTGCCTACCTACCCGTACTTTGGGCGGTTCCGTGAACTGACAGAGGCTGAGGTGAGTGCCGGCCTTCTCGATCGCCCCGATATCGGTATGCGCCGGCAATGGACCGAACTGCTAGCCCTGCGCGGCTTCCGCCTCGAAGGGCACGCGCTCAGGGCTATTACATCCGTGGAGTCGACGGCTGTGCGCACTCCTGGCAGGCTCGGTGGGAGGGCTTGAGACAGAGTTCAACGTTTTCCAAAATGGAACGTCGTGGAACCAAATCAACCTAAATCCCAGGCCGCTCTCGAAGTGGTATGGACCGTCCACGAGGTGGCGAGCTACCTGCGGGTGACGACAAAAACGGTTTACAATCTAGTCGAGCGGCGGGAACTGCGGAGTTTCCGGGTTGGGCGGGTTCTTAGATTCCATATGGATGACGTAATGCGGTTCGTGGCCAAACAGCGATTGCGCGCGGGGGGTGATGATGGGACGCCGAGCAACGAACAGTAAGGTCGCCCGCTTAGGATTCACCGGGCACGAGACCTTCCCGTTTCGAATCACCTGGCCGAAGAAGGCATTGGACGCTGTACTAGCTGACCCTCAAGTTTTTGGCAGGGAGGACGCCCTTGTCACGCTCGGGGTTGGCAAGAACATGGTTAGGTCGATGCGGCACTGGGGCCTCGCCCTCAACATCTTGTGCGAGCGTGAACTGGGCGCGTTGAGGGGAGAGCCGGCGGTTCAGCCGACCGACTTCGGTCGAGCGCTGCTGTCCGAATGGGATCCTTACTTGGAGGATCCCGCAAGTCTTTGGATGCTTCACTGGCAGTTAGTGCGATCTCCGGCGCGCACCGCGACGTGGTATTACGCCTTCAACGTGCTGCCGCGGTTGGAGTTTACGCGCAGTGACCTCGTGAAGGCTGTGCGGACCTGGGCGGAAGGCCACGGTGCCCGGGCGGCGGATCGCAGCATAGTCCGCGACGTCGACTGCTTCGTGCGGACGTACGCGGCGTCTCGACCAACACGAACTGTACCACTAGAAGACACACTTCTGTGTCCGCTCGCGGAGCTTGGGCTAGTCCGAACAGCGGATTCTGGACGTTCGTTTGTTCTAGAACGAGCTGACCGCCCTGGGTTGCCTGATGAACTGGTCGCCTCCGTGCTCGTGGACTTTCTCGTTCGGCGGTTTGAGGGCCTAAGTACAATCGCGTTTGACGACATCGCTTTTGCTGCAGGCTCTCCGGGGCGTGTGTTCGTCTTTTCCGAGGAGGCCTTTTTAGTCCGTCTTGAGCGACTTGAGCGTATTACGGCTGGAAAGCTGGCTTACGACGAGACCGCAGGCCTACGACAGATTGCGATCCGGGGGACACTCCCCACCAGCTTGGAAATCATGTCGGACTACTTTCAGAAAGCTCGACTCGACGTTCGCCGCGGGGTCGCCGCGTGAAGCAATCGACACCGAAGACTTGGGCCGATCTAATCTCCGTCCGTTCCCGTTATCGACGCTCAGTTCACCTGGAGCGCGACACAGCGCGAGATGATTGGCTAGAAGGCTATGTTGTCACGCCGCTCGTTCGGCGAGTTTTACGTCGCATCGCAGATGGCTTAGTCGCGCGTGACACGGCGCGGGCCTGGAGTCTCACCGGCCCTTACGGTTCCGGCAAGTCGGCCTTTGCCCTCTTCCTGACAGGACTTCTTCGCGTTCCCAAGACACCGAAAGGGGCGGGTGCTCGCGCTCTGTTGAAGCAGGCCGATCCGCAGCTGTGGGCGTCGCTCTTCGGCAAATCAGGGACCATCGCAGAGGCGGGCGGACTACATCCCATCGTCATAACAGGCGAACGAGCACCGCTCGACGAGGCATTATTGCGCGCACTCCTTGCGAGCGCTGCGGGCTTCTGGAGCCGCCGGCCACCGCAAGTGCTCTCGAAGATCCGTGACGCACATGCAAAGCTGCTCGAAGGTCGCCCGATCAATACGCATATCATCGTCACGCTGGTCGAGGAGTACGCGCGGAAGGTTCAGGAGTCGGCCACGTCGGGTCAAGGAATTCTCATAATCGTTGATGAGGCAGGCAAGTTCCTTGAATTCGCATCCCAGCATCCTACCAGAGGTGATATTCATCTGTTTCAGGAACTGGCCGAAGCGGCCAATCGAAGCGGTGACACCCCGATTGTCTTTGTTACGCTTCTCCACCAGGCGTTTGAGCGATATGCCGGGCGTGTCGGCGTTGCCCAGAGAAACGATTGGGCCAAAGTACAGGGACGTTTCGAAGACATCGCGTTCCTCGAGTCCCTTGATCAGGTAGTACGGCTGATAGGCACTGCCATTGAGAAGCCACGGCTACCGGCGAAAATCGTGACGGACACCCGCGTTATCGCACAAGATCTCGAATCGTGCACCGCCGCCCTCGCGCACTCCGACGAGGACGTCGCGTCGCTACTTTCGACGTGTGCGCCGCTTCATCCCGTGACCGCTCTGCTTTTGGGTCCTTTGTTTCGCAGCGGTCTATCGCAGAATGAACGCTCACTCTTCGCGTTCTTGGGCTCAACAGAGCCAGGGGCCTTCCAATCGTTTCTCGGCGAAGCACGCTCCGGACCAATCGAAGACTGGCCCTTGTATGGTATCGACCGTCTCTACGATTACGTAGCTACCGCTTGGGGTGCCCGCCTGTATGGTGTTGTAGGACGTCGATGGGCACAGGTGGACGAGGCACTTCGCCGATTGCCCGAATCCTCGGGTGATCTCGAAGCGAGGATCGTCAAGACGATCGGACTTTTGAACGTTGTGTCTTCGGCGACCGGCTTATCGGCGTCCGACGACCTCATTCGCTCGGCGGTGGGAGTTGGGAGAGGTACAAGCGAACGTCAGTACCTCCTTGCGATGAAACGATTGGTGCAGGCTTCGTTGGTCGTTTTTCGTAAGTATCGGGCGGCGTACCAACTTTGGGAGGGGAGCGATCTTAATATCGATGATTTGATAAGGTCCGCATATCAAAAAGCGGACCTTCAGCGGACGCTCATTCCGCGTCTTGAACGCCTCGTCCCACCGCAACCCCTGGTCGCCAAGAGACATCTTTTTACTACCGGGACCATCCGTTACTTCTCTATTTCGTATTGCGATGAGAGCCAGATCGACGAGGGGCTTTCGACGCGACGAGGCGAGGAGGATGGACTCGTTTGGTTGATGCTTCCAACTAGTGAGCGGATTGCTGGCGAGGTCCGCCAACGGCTGACCGAGGCCTTCATGTGGCTGAAAGTTGGTCCGTCGGATATCCCTGTTCTCGTTTGTATGCCGGATGACGCTGAAGTCATTCGTGATGCCGCCTACGAGGTCGGTGCCATTGAGTGGGTTCTGTCACAAACTCAGCAGCTCCACAGCGACCCTATCGCAAGACGGGAATTGGAAGGCCGGTTGGCAGATGCGGAGAGTCAGCTGCGGATGCTACTACTCGGGCTGTGGAGTGGTGAGGCGACGACGCAGTGGTATGGACGCAACGGCCGAATCGATGGTCTCAGATCGGGTCGATCAATCAGTGCGTTCCTTTCGGAGCTCTGTGATCATGCTTACGAGCACGCACCCTATATCCATAGTGAGCTGTTGAATCGGCGTCAGCTCTCAACGCCTGCGGCGGGTGCACGGCGAAACCTGGCGGAAGCCATTGTCGAACGGGGAGATCAAAAGAATCTCGGCTTCGAAGGTAATCCGCCTGAACTCGCCATGTATCGTTCGATATTGCAGGCTCACAGCCTCCATGTCGAGACGTCGGCAGGGTGGTGCTTCGTTCCGCCAGCCAACGCGCAGCGCGGGGGTCTACAGCAGGTTTGGGCCGCAATCTACAGTAAACTCGAAGGTTCGGAGCGGAAACGACGTTCACTCGCCGACCTCTACGACACGCTCAGTGCACCGCCGTATGGCGTCAAGCAGGGCGTGCTGCCGCTTCTGGTGCTCGTCTGTCTCGTGCAACTCGCCGATGAGGTGGCAGTCTACGAGGATGATCGGTTCATCCCGCGACTTTCTGGTCCTATCGTCGAGCGCATGCTTCGTAGTCCGAAGCGGTTTGAAGTCCAAAGATTCCACGTGGACGGCCCACGTGCCGACCTTTTCGCAAGACTAGCGCACCTCTTGCTTGGAAAGGGCGAACGCAAAGGGAGGCAGATCGTCCCCATCGTTCGCAGCCTCGTCAGCCGAGTTTCAACGCTCTCCGAGTATGCCCGTCGCACCAAGCAGGTCTCGCCCCACGCCGCTGCAATCCGGGAGGTATTGCTTCGCGCGCAGGAGCCACACACGCTCTTGGTTCGTGACCTCCCGCGAGCGTGTGGCTTTGACGGGCTCGAGTCATCCCGAGCGGTGCGTCGTGAGGATGTGGCTGCATTCGTAGAGAGGCTTCGTGATGCATTGGCTGAGCTTGAGAGTGCCGATGCTAGCTTGCGGTCGCGGCTCTCGGAGCGGCTGGGCCAAGCGTTCGATGTTCGCGGCGATGCCAATCGTCTAAGGACGGAGCTCTCTCACCGAGCCGCACGCGTTGAAGCCATTGTCGTGGAGCCGTCCGTTCGAACTCTGGTGGGGCGACTCCGAGATACCTCTCTTTCGGCAGATGACTGGCTGGTTTCATTGGCAACATTATTGTCGGGCAAGCCTCCCACAACATGGCATGATGTGGACATCGATCGCTTTGAGGCTGCGCTCGGTGTCGCTGCTAAGAAATTCGCGACGTTCGAAGCCCTTACGTTCGGCGCTGATTCTCCGTCACATGCAGACGTGGACGCGCTGCTGCTTCGGGTTTCTGTTGCACGACCGGGTCTTGTGGAGCGTGCACGAGTAGTTACCGTGAGCAGCCCAGACGCCGCGCGTGTCGGCCGCTGTAGAGAGGCCCTAGCTGAGATGGTCCGTGGGCATCGCTCTGAGCTGGGACATGTTGAGCTGTTAGCGGCGCTCTCGTTAGCGATCGAGGACCTCTTGGATGAGGATGCTGCGGAGCACACGTCAGAAGAGCGAGGTACTCAGTCATGACCGCGGAGCGGGTTCGGCATATTCTTGGATTATCGGGTGGAAAGGATAGCGCGGCATTGGCGGTGTATTTGCGCGACCGAATCCCCGAGATGGAGTACATCTTTACCGATACCCAGAAGGAGCTTCCGGAAACCTACGAGTATTTGGCTAAGTTGGAAGCGTATCTTGGAAAACCGATAGCTCGCCTGAACGCCGACCGCGGTTTTGATCATTGGCTTGAGGTTCACGGCAACTATCTCCCATCTCCGAGAAGCCGTTGGTGTACCCGAGTGCTGAAGCTAGTCCCCTTCGAGCGTTACGTGGGAGACGGCCCCGTCGTAACCTACATCGGCATACGCGCGGATGAAGACCGCGACGGATACATCTCTACAAAGGAGAACATCACGGCGCGCTTCCCTTTCAAGGAAGACGGTATCAAGAAAGCTGACGTTCTCAGAATTCTGGACGAAGCCGGGCTGGGGCTTCCTGATTATTACAAATGGCGTTCGCGGTCTGGTTGCTACTTTTGTTTCTTCCAGCGGAAAAACGAGTGGTTGGGGCTGAAGGGCAATCACCCGGAGCTGTTCGAGGAAGCCAAGTCGTACGAGAAGACCGATCTGGAATCGGGGAAACGATATACCTGGCAACAGAACGAAAGCCTTGAAGAGCTGGAAAATGAAAGCCGCGCGCGGAAGATCCGCGACGGAGAGGCACGTAAGAGGACCACGTCAAAGGGCACAACTCTCGTGTCGATCCTCGGAGAAGCGATCGAGCCACAGGAAGACGACGACGAATCTTCCTGTTTAATATGCCACTTGTAGTCGGGGGCAGCTTAGGCGGCTAAGTGTTTCTCCATCAATTAAAGGAGCGCTTAAACGGGCGTTGCTACGTCGACGTTAGACGCCCGACCTATCAGCTCCGAGTGCGCCGGACGACGGTAGGTGTACCGTCGTGGCAAGAAATACATCAACCAACGAAATAGCGTTTGCCACGCGTGCGATGAATCGAGCGTTGGTGCGTGTGCATAGATATGGTCGCGCACCTCTCCGAATCGGCGTTCCTTTACGGATACAAAGCGATCCACGGCCGCTACGACCGGCATCGTCAGTAGTCGCGTCCCGACGACCATTTCGAAAGCGCTTGGATTCAGGCCCGGCGGTATTTGAAGGACATGGAGGTCGCGCAGGGCCGGCAGTCGCGAACTCGATGGCACGACCTCTGCGTTGCCACAATACATCTCATACAGGTCCTCCGGTTGCCGAGATGCTGGGAGCCAAACACCGATGTCGAAGGTCGCATCGCCGCCCGGACGTTCGTCCTCTACCTTCGATATTTGCGTGGACAGCATTTGTACAGCTTGAGCGGTACAACGATAAAGGTCGTCTGTTACTTCGACGACATTTTCGAACACGTTCGCTTCAAAGTTTTGGATGGCGACTACGGAGCTTGGCAGCTCCACAAGGAGTTCCAAGTTCGGCGACATTGTTAAGCCAAGTGCGCGTGCTGTAAGGTTCGCCGACCCGACCAGGCAGGTGTGGTCGCCACGGTAGTATTTTGCGTGAAGGTCGTGGCGCAAAAAAAGCCTCCCCAGCGGCCGATCTCGAAAACACAGCCAGACATCTAGGTCTGATACACCTTGTACGATCTCTTCAGGCCACCAACGAGTGATCGCTGTTACGGCAACCGTATCGGGAACTGCTCTCAGTACGCGGTTCACGATTGGAGCTTTCATGAATGGCGCAACAATCACAATCTCTTTCTCCGTGGAGCAACAAAGCCGCTCGATCTGAGAAAAGATCACAGTCGTCCACTATGTGTTCCTGAGGAAGCGTGCAGCTACGCGACCCCAATCCGTCCGAATGTCTTGAATCTCCTCTCGTTTCTCTTCTGAAGGTTGCTCGTCCTCATACCGCGCCCACGCCATCAGAAGCAGCTTCAGCCCACGGTTCGCGCGCGTAAGTCGCTCGCGAAGATGTTCTGGCGACAGGTCGTCATCCACGTCCTCTTCAAGGACTTCGACGAGGTTTTTGTAGGCGGGATGGTTGATGTTGATCTTGATGAGAATCTCTCCTGCGACCGGACGCACGGTAAAAAACGACCGGCCTTCGAGATTCGCCTCCGCAAATGTGTACTTGATCCCCGACTCGATCGTCCGTGCGGCGAGCTCGCGTGCCTGCTCTTCGCCGAGACCAGTATCGACCAGTTCCTGCGTCAGGGTTGCGGTTCGCTCCGCCTCAGGAAGTTGCTCGTCGGCATCGCTGAAGCCCTCGTGGCCTTCGAGTTGCCGTTCCCTGGTTACTTCAGTGGCCTGAACCTCGGGAGCATTCGGATCGTAACGTTTGCGACCTTTACCAGTGCCCTTGTGCTGAACTTTGATCAGGTTGCGGAGAGTGCCGAGACGGCGGTCGATTAGCGAGATTATATCCATGAGTGGAAGCGTGGGATCCTCGTCTTCCTTGAGATTGTCCAAACGCTCAGTCAGCGAGGTTTCGCCGCCGGAGAGCAGGCTCTTGATATTCGAGGCGACCTCCGAAAAATGTCGTGCAGCCTGCTTGTTGTTCGTGACGCCAAAGAGCTCGTCCAGGCTGGGAGGGAAGTCTACCTCCACGCCCCACCATCTTTCTCGGGGGTCGTAGCCATTAACCAAAGCTTGGTCCATGTCGAGTTCCCGATCTGCACGGACCAGCGAGACCCCAATATTCCTCGCCGCGTGCTTGCCATAATCGGTGGCGCCTGCGTTAGGGCGGTTGCGTGCTTCCTCTCGTGCGAAACTAAAGCGGATCTTTACAGTGTGACAAACCCCCTGGAATTCAATCTCCATTGGGATTTCGTAGTTATCGCCGTCGTGCTGGAACAGCGGTTCATTATCGTACGGAGCGGGCGTGGAGCTTGGAACCATTAAGTACATCGGATCGTTCGCGACAGCGTAGTCATCGATTGTCATCGTAGTCGGATCGTCCTTCACGAAAGCGGCGAGGCGAATGGCCACGCGCCCGTCGTGTAGGAAGCGTCTGTACATACGCCCTATCAGGAATTCGGAGTTGCGGATCACGCTTAGGGCAGTGCGCCACATGCACCGATCAAGTACCGACCACACCACCAGTGTACCGGATCGGGCCACGCTTCTCGCCACGGAGGTCCAGAGCTCGGGTAGTGCGCGTGGAGTTGGTGCCGGCACCTCACGCATTCGCGAGCGGGCCACCTCTTCAAGATCGATATAGCTGTACACCGAAGACGCCGGACCATCCGTCCATGACCAGACCTCGACCTTCTTACATTGGCTTATCGACGCGGATGGTAGCCCCATTCCGAAACGTCCAATGCCATTTCGATCGCCAAGATGGGTACCATTGCCGAATTGGAGCGCCATTCTCAGTACCTTGGCATCCATCCCTGAACCGTTGTCCAAGACCGCCACGTGAGCAATCCGTCGTCGTACCCGGTGCTGCACAAGCTCCTCATCCTCGCAGCAGAGGAGCTCGACTGATGTCGCCCCCGCCTGTATCGAGTTGTCAATGAGTTCCGCAACCGCATAGGCCGTATTGCGATAGCCGTTGTCGCGCATTGCTTGCACGGCGAGGTGGGTCGGTACTAGGTCAAAAGCGAGCGAATCGGCCATCACCAAACATCCTCCCAATTCATGAATGCGTCGCTCATACGCCCGAACCCGGGCAGAGCTGTATCTACTATCGTAATGATTGTAGCCCGCGCGTTTCCACCGGCCTTAGGACCGCGCGTCGCCCGGCCGACCATCTGACTGTACAGCACAAGGGACTTGGTCGGCCGTGCAATGACTGCAGCACTAGTCCGGGGTGCATCGAAACCTGTTGTCAGCACGCCATAGTTGCAGAGGACCATGGGTGTTGGTGTAGAACTCCGAAATTTTGTGACCAACCGATGACGCTCGTTGGCCGACGTGGCAGCAGTGACAGCGGCGGCGTCTTTGCCGCGCGCCTCTAGGACCGTAGCTAACAGACGTGCGTGTGCAACAGTTGCTGCAAAAACCAACACACGCGCGTGTTGTGCAAGCAACGACTCTACTTTTGCAATAATTACGAGGTTGCGCTGGTCGTCTTCCGCGAGCTTCTCTAAGACCGACTCAGGTACGTCGAGCGATTCCGACAATTTCGCGAGATCATCTGTCGTCAACGTTGGGCCGCCACCGTAGCTCAACGATTCGAAAGATGGGCGCGCTAGGTACCCCTCATCAATCAAGTAGTCCACCGGATTCGGGTATCCGGGAACCTCAAGCGAGACCTTGTTTCTGTGAAAGAAATTTGCCAGCTCAATGTCTTTGTCTGGGTCGTTCCATGTTCGACCGGGAGTAGCGGTCAGGCCTAACAATTTGGATCCGGGGTTACGGTCTACGAGTACTTCAAGAACTAGACGATACGACTCTGCGATCGCTTGGTGTGCCTCGTCGATAATCACCAGAGATGCGCGATCAGCGAGGCGAACAATGAAATCCATATCCCGCTTGGCTGTCGCGTAGGTCTTGCCAAGACCCGCGACCATAAAACCATCGTGGACGTCGGGAATAGAAAGCGAGCGGGTGCCCCAGTATCGGTAGATACGGATGGGTCGGTCCCCCAGCGCTTTCCATGCCGCCTCAAATTCGGATGCAGCTTGGTCACAGAGCTCCTCGCTGTATGCCAACCACACAGTGAGACACGGTTCGCGACCTCGTAGCTCATTAGCTACGAGGTGCATAGCAGTACGCGTCTTCCCTGCGCCGGTCGGCATGTGTAGCAAAACGCGATGCGGACTGCTTCGCAGAAAAAGTTGAGCCTTGCGCACTGCCACACGCTGGTGAGCGAATAGCGCATAATCGCATACGGATTCGCCGATCGCAGGGCGTTGTTCGATTGGATCGACAGGCGTAGGGGGGACCCCGAAGAAGTCAAAAATCAGACGTTCTTTATGCGAACCTTTCGGAATACGGAGATTTCGGAGGAATGCGTAAGCGTCAGGGCTATGACCACCGAGCACCGCGGCCAGTGTCTCGGCGATGTCGGGCGGCAGGAGGTCGAGGAGCTCGCGTCTGGCATCCGGGTCGCGGAGAAGTTCGTCGGCGGGACGAAAGGACGTCACCAAGCCCCGTAGACGGCGAGGACGCGCGAGAGACGGGTCGAGGAGATTAAGAAGGCGGACGACTGGTGGACCTATTAGTTGTTCTAGCACCTCGTCGTCAGCGCGCGAGAGGACTTGGTCAAAGCGCATGACAGACCTCTTGTGTGCCCAATGTCTTCTCTAAGGGCTCGCTTGCTGTCTTACGCGACCGAGGAGCGTTCCGGATTGCCGTGGTGCCAAAAACTTTTGCGGAGGCAAGAACATGCGGATTCACGCGGCCGAACGAGCTACCATCAACGAACTTGAAAGCCACTATTTCCGGTGCCCTCGCGGCATGCAGAAGCTTGTCGCCTAAGAACAGGCGTGCGACAATCTGGCGAAAAGTACCCAGAGCCTTCGCGCCAAGACTGGAGTGATCCAGTTGGAGTTTGCCAAGCTTGTGGGCACGAAACCCTCGTTCGTCTCCTGGCGGAAGAACGCTTCCTCGCGCGGCGATTTCCTCTCCGTAGTTCAACACATCTCGGCCGGTTCGGGCTGTCGTGCCGGAGTTCGTTCGTCCCCGCCAAACTGGCGCCGACGCGTGAGTGCTACCGCTCGGGCGCGAAGGGTCCGGTGGGTATGCCCCGCGCTGGATCGGCTCGCCACTCAACCCGCCAACCTCCAGGAATTTATTCGGCTCCTCGCGGACACCGTCATAGCGGGCAAGGTCCCGAGGGCCGTCAAAGTGGATCTCGCCAGCGTGCAAGATACGAATCTTCATTCGTCTAACAGTCCCGAACCGAAAGGGTCGAAGCCAGCGCTGCCGGAGATGGGCCATCGAAGCAGCCCCTCCGTCCTGATCTGCCTGACACGCCAATTGGCACCGCACCTTCGCTTGTTACCGAGTCGGCAGAGTTGGTTGAAGCGCAACAGCGGGCATCCTCCATACTTCCCTCGATGCAACGGCCTGCCGCACGGTGCGAGTGACGTGCGCTACTTTACCACACAATGCGTCTGCCACTCCCTGACCACACAATCACGGTGCGTCGCCTGTCAAGGGGAACCCAATTTTCCCCAGGTATGGGAACTGAAAATTCCCCACCCTGAGTTTCACTGCTGCGCCTCTGCTTCCTGAACCAGGCCAGCCTTGAGCTTGTCCTTGAGCCTGTAGGAGTTTCCGCGGATGTTGAGCGTGATGGCGTGGTGCAGGAGGCGGTCCAGGATCGCGGTG